>DOMV01000024.1:208-790 GCA_003509805.1 Planctomycetaceae bacterium | reverse complement strand
GGTTCTTTCAGGTCGGAAAACCGGGCCCAATTCGTATGGGTGCGCGACGCCCCGGAAAGAGCGTCGAGTTCGACATCCCGGACACCGGCCGGATTGGACGGCGCGTCTTTCGGCATGGCCTGCGGCGCGCCTCCGGAATACATGGCCGCGAGGATTCGTTCTTCCCGACTGAGCGCCGCACCGCCTGCGGTCAGGGCCGCACCGCCGGCCAGCAGTTTGCCGAACAATTCCCGTCGACCCGGATTGACCGGTTCCGGTTTTCCATCGGGTTTTTCATCGGAAGAATGGTTCGATTCGTGATTCATGGGCGTTCCTGACATGTTGGAAACCGTTGTACCGCAATCGGGCCGAAAAAATCGGGCCGAAAACGCCTCAAACGACAGACCGGAATTCGGCGTCCGTCCGCCACCTGCCGCGCCCACCTGATTAGACCTTGCGGAACGCGGGTCGTCAAGGCGGTCAACCGAATCTCCGCCTGCATGAAATGTGTGCGATAATAGGACAGCTGTTTCCGTACGGAATTGCGGCGTTGCGGCGAATCTCGGGAACGACCGGATATACCGGAAACACGGTGAAAACGAA
>DOMV01000024.1:0-152 GCA_003509805.1 Planctomycetaceae bacterium | reverse complement strand
AAAAACATGCCGTAGTTTCAGGCCGTTTACGGTATATACGGTCTGTATTCGGGCGGCGCAGGTCTTCCGTGATGCGGGCGGCTCATCTTGCCGGACGGACGGAATCGGCTTACAATAGTTCCGTATTGATCTTCAGATAAAAAACGAAACGA
>DOMV01000425.1 GCA_003509805.1 Planctomycetaceae bacterium | reverse complement strand
GACTCACCCGGCTTTCGGTAGAAAAAACAAACCGTTTCCTGTTTTCATGAACATTCCAAACATCCTGACCACGGCGCGGGTCGTCCTTGCCGTCATTCTTTTCATCCTCATGCCGTGGAAGTGCTACGGTATCTGTACGGTCCTGTTCCTTCTCGCGGCGGCGACCGACTTTCTCGACGGCTGGTGGGCCAGGAAATTCAATCTCGTTTCCGTTTTCGGACGCATCATGGACCCGTTTGCCGACAAATTGCTCGTCTGCGGTGCGTTCGTTTACCTGTCCGCGATCCCGGAATTGACGAATCCCGGCCCGAATACGCACGGCCCCGCCTGGCTGCTGTTGGGACCGTGGATGACCGTCGTGATTCTCGGCCGGGAACTGCTGATCACCTCGCTCCGCGCCGTCGTCGAACGCCAGGGAGGCGACTTTTCGGCGAAATGGATCGGCAAATGGAAGATGGGGCTGCAATGCGTCGCGATCCCGGCCTGCCTGCTCTGGTTGATTTCCCCTCAAGCGTGGCTGTTTTGGACGATGCTCCTCTCGCTCTGGGGAACCGTCCTCATCACGGTGTATTCCGGCGTCGATTACGTTTTCAAAGCGGCCAGGATGCTCCGGTAGTTGTCCGTTTGGCCGGTGCGTCGAAAATGCCCATGCCGCCTCGTCCCGACACGGCGTTTTCCGTTTCCGGAAAAGTGGAGGATCAACAGCGGTAAACCAGCAAGGCGTCGACCGCGATTCCCAAAACGGCGTGTTGAAGCATGCCGGAAAAGATCGAACCGGTGCGAAGGACCAGGAAACCCCACAAAAGACCGCCCAGGGCGGCCCCGAAAACTTCCGACGGCGGATTGCCGTAATGCAGCATGGTTGAAAGAACCGTTTGGATCAGGACGGCGTTGACGGGGCCCTGCGAGTCGATAAGACCTTGCTGGACGAAACCCCGGAGAAGGAATTCCCAGCCGAAATAATAGCCGAGATAGAACAAGGAATGGACGGCGAACAACGACGGGAGCACCGTGGCGCCGAGCGGGCGATTTTGTGGCCGGAGCGTTTCGTTCAGCGGATAGACGTCGTAAAACGTCGGATTGTTCCCGGTCGATACGGCAACCGCGACGAAGACCGGGAGTAGGACGCCACACCAACGGACCGCGGAGCGCAGGTCGCCGATCTTCAAGCCGTAGTCGGCCCAATTCTCCCGAAACACGAGCTTGACGATCGCCGCCGGGATGAGGCCGAAGAGAATGAACGCCAGGATCGTTTTCGTTTCACCGGACAGGAAAGACCCCTCGATCGGGGAAGAAGCGTATTTCCAAAGCGACGACGCGAACAGCGCGTAGAGCAGGATAACGGTCGGTTTACGCTGGGGAATCCCGATCCCGCGGCGGAGAAAATCGATGAGCGTCATACGATGAGCATCATACGATGAGGGCAAACGGCAGGGGGGCAGACAAACGACAGGGGGCGAACAAGGGTGATCCGCCCGAAATGACGGACCACGAAAGAAAACGAGCCGCCAGTATACCACCGGATCGGTAAAAGTACACCCCCCTTACGTGGCTATACTTCGAACGGTTATTCGCCTTTTTCGTTTCGGGGTTCAACGTCCGCCTTCGATTTTTCCTTCATCAGCTTCAAGCGGGCCTTCGCCTCGTCGTTGACCGGTTCGACCCGGAGCCACATCTCGTAATACCTGATCGCATTTTCATAATCGTCCCGGCCGTCGTACATTGCGGCCAAACCGGCCATCGGCCCGGTCGCGCGGGGATCGGCTTCGATGCCTTGGGTCCAATACCCGATCGCTTTCGCGTCGTCGCCTTCCGTCCGGGCGATCTGGCCGAGTCCGTTCAGGGCGGCGACGTTGTTTTTATCGAGCGCGAGGCAGGTCTCGAAGGCCCGTTTCGCGTCCTCCTTTTTACCCCGCGACCATTGTGCCCAGCCGAGCCCTTGGAAAGCGTTGGCGTTTTTCGGATCAAGCTCGGTCCCTTTTTGAAACTCCGGCTCCGCGCTTGCGGAATCGCCTTCCAGGAAAAAACGCCATCCGGCCGCGGTCGCTTCGCGCGAACCTTTCGCATCGCGCACGTCCGCCGCGAGCATGGTCGCATCGTCTTTTTTCTTCGGATCGTCCGGCGCCGTTTTCGCCGTCTGTGTTTTAGTCGTCTGTGCTTTCGTCGATTGCGTTTTCGTGTCCCCTGTTTTTTTCTCGTCAAGGGAAAGGAGGAACAGGCCCGCGACTTTCAGGTCGTTGTCGACGACGACCATGAGCGTCGCTTCGCCTTTTTCGAAACCGCATTCCACATGAACCCGGATGACATCGAGAATCTCTTCCGTTTTGACCGGCTTCCTGCCGACCGGTTTGCCCAGCCGGCCGGTCAGGTCGGCCCAAATTTTCTTGAGCATCGCCTCGGGTATCGCTTTTTTCAGTTCGTCCGTACACAAATCGAGCGACCCGGTGTATTCGCCGGCTGCCGTTTTGGCCAGGAAGGTTTCCGCGAGCTTCGTTTGCGGTGTTTCGACAACTTGTTCCGCAGCCGGTGTCTCGACGGGGTTCTTCACGTTTTCGGCCGTGTCGGCCGGGTTGGTCGTGTCGCCTCCGACGGTTTCTTTCCCGTCGCCGAGCGGCAGGGTGGGCGGCAGAGTGAGCGGCCGGGTCTCCAGCGTTTCATGGGAAACATACTTGCCGTCCTTGTCGAACGTGAAACGCTGGGCGTTCAGCCTTCGATCCTTGTCCCGGATGATCGCTTCATAACGGTATTCGATTGAATAGGTCCCGTCGCCATTGTCGACCGGTTCCCCCCACTCCAGCAGTTTCCGGCCCGTCACGTCACGGAAATTTTCGCTGAAAAATTTCTCGACCCATTTTTGCATGTCGCGCTTGAGGGCGGCGTTTTCCCGGTTCGTCGTCGGGCCAAATTTCATTTCGCGGACCGGTCTGCCGTCCTTGTCGAACGTAAGCCGTGCTTCCTGAGTCACGTTCTTCCGCTCCTTTCCTTCGCCCTCGCTCGTTTCGTAAAGGTAGGTAATCGTGCTGTTTCCCTTGCCGTCGGTTTCGACGTCGCCCCATTTGAGCGTGGTGCGCCGCAGATCGGGCGCCGTTTGCAGGAAGTAGTTTTCAGCATACCCGATCATCTTCGCTTTCTCGGGCGAAACCGTCTCGAATCGGTCGGCTTTCGGCGCGGCATATCCGCACAGGACAAACGCCGCGAGAAACAGGAAGACGGCTGTTCCGGCAACGGCGCGACGAAAGGTCGGCAGGCGATGGCAAGTCATCATGGTCAATCTCCTTTCAAGGTGGGAACGGGTTTCGATCACCGCGCTGAGCCCGGCGGTTCGGACCGGCGGCGGATTCAATTCGAGCATCATTTGCAGCAGCGCATGGCCGTAACAACGGCATTCCTCGCGGTCACGCAGGATTGCAAGCACCCGGTCGTCGCACGCCGTTTCACAGTCGAGCCGAAACAAACGACCGAGCAGCCGGAACAACGGGTTGAACCAATGGACGGCAAGGACGACGGTCCAGCACCACGAGAGCCATATATCCCCCTGTTTCAGGTGGACCAGTTCATGGAGCAGTAGATAACGGATTCGCGGCGTATCGGCGCGATTTTCGAGCAGGGATTCGGGGATCAGGATGCGCGGTCGCAGCGCCCCGACCAGGCAGGGCGAAGGAACGTATGGGGAAACGATCAGGACGGGCCAGCTCCTGATTCGAAGTTCCCGGCGGCATTCGAGAAAAATCGCCTGGACCCAATCGGGAACGACGGTCGGTTCGCGGGTCGCCCGCGCGATGATCCGACGGTTGCGCACGACGGCAAGGAGAAGCACTACCGCGCCCCCGCCGGCCCAGACGGCACTCATCGCGTGAAAAAAGCCGAACGATGCCGAAACCCCGTCGTTGTCCTGTTCGGAAAGAACGTCCCGAGCGGTGCCCGACGTGATTCCCGGCGTGATTCCCAAAGTGTCTGTCGGCGCATCCGCCCGCGACCCGGCGACGGACGCCTTCGGCATGGTTTTACTGATTTGCGAGTAAAATCCGGATGCCGCGGTGTCCGGGCTCGAAGAAGCGGAGTCCGGAGAAGTCGCGGATCCGCGACGGACGAATTCCCCCATTGCCTGCGCCCCTGCAAAGACCGGACGCAACGGGTGATATGCCGTCGGGATCGTCAGTGGTACAAGGGCTTTGAGGATAAGAATCAACCAAAGTGTCCGGCAAAAACGGGGGCCGAGAAAACGGCCGCCGAACGAACGGACCGCAAGCAATAACACGAGGCAAAGCAGCAATTCGGTCGCATAAACAGCCGGTGAGACGAAAAACATTATTCTCCTCCGCTTTCGTTTCCGCCGTGATGATCGAGTAACGCACGCAACCGTTCGATATCCGCTTCGCTCAACTCTTCCTCCTCAAGATAATGCGAAATCATCGAAATCGGATTCCCCTGAAAAAAGCGTTCAAGGAACGATTTGCTTTCCTGCCGTAAACAATCGCCCCGCCTCAGCAGTGGTTCGAAGACGTTCATACCGTGGATTTTGCGTCGGGAGATCGCCTCTTTTTGCAGGAGGCGGTCCAGGAAGGCACGCACCGTTTTGACGGTCCACGAGGTTCCCGGCGGCATGCGGTCGAACACTTCCGAAGCGCTGAGCGGCGATTCCGTCCATAGGATTTCCATGATTTCCCATTCCGAAGGCGGAATACGAACCGGTTTTTTCATTT
Organism: Planctomycetaceae bacterium; assembly: GCA_003509805.1. GTDB lineage: Bacteria > Planctomycetota > Planctomycetia > Pirellulales > Thermoguttaceae > UBA8133. The sequence goes on along the minus strand of DOMV01000425.1, from coordinate 8,927 downwards.
TTGTCTCCCCGTACTGTCTTTGGATTACATATAGTATCACTATACAGCGATTGCTTTCTTTTGTCAACAGCGGTAATAATTTTTTTGTAACATTTCAAAAGAAGTATACTGCAAACGGCCTGAAACTACGGCATGATACTCCTCCCGCGCGCAATCGCTTGTTGCCCGAACGCGCTTGTTGCTCGAACGAAATATGCAACCCGATATTTCCAAGGATGTTGTGGTGAGCGAGTGCAACAAGCAGCCGTCGCCAAACAACCAATTTCGCCGCGTTTCCAGTATCTCTGAAAGGACGAACCATGTCGGAAAAGAACACGAACGACCACCATGATTTGCACGCGCACGTGGAAGAGCCGGTGAAAGAGCCGTCGTATGGCCTCACCCTTGTCGCGATCATCCTGATTCTCTGCATGTTCGGCTGGTTACTCCACAAAGGGTTGCCCCAGGAATGGACCCGGATCGCCCACGGCGGCGGGCACGCGACGCATACGGAACACGGTGTGGAATCCGGCAGGGAACACGGCGGTGCCGTTCCGACGGAAACGGGAGCGGGCCATGACGTCGCGCCGGCAGACACACCGACAGGCACACCGGCAAAGGAAGGGCATGACGAGGTCGCCGGGAAACCGTGTCCGCCGTACCTCATGATCGCCCCGTTCGCCCTCCTGCTGCTCGCCATCGCCCTTTTTCCGCTCATCCCGGCCACGGAACATTGGTGGGAAAGCAACCTTCATCGTTTCTACGTCGCGGGCGGTCTCGGCGTCGTGACGCTCCTGTATTACGGGTTCGCATGTCATTTTCCAGTGGAACTCCACTGGCCCGGGCACGGCGTGACCACGCCCGAGATGGGACCGGTCGCGATGATGTGGACCGTTTTCAAAAACGCGATCATCGGCGAGTTCATCCCGTTCATCACGCTCCTGTTCGCGCTCTACGCCATCGCCGGAGGAATCCGTATCCAGGGCGATTTGAAAGCGAGCCCGTTCGTCAACACGGTAATCATCGCGATCGGGACGCTTCTCGCGAGTTTTGTCGGAACGACCGGGGCCGCGATGCTCATGATCCGCCTCCTTCTCGAAACGAACAAGGAACGCCGTTACAAAGTCCATACCGTCGTTTTCTTCATTTTCTGCGTCTGCAACTGCGGCGGATGCCTGTTGCCGATCGGCGATCCGCCGCTTTTCCTCGGCTATCTCCGCGGCGTCGATTTCCTCTGGACGTTCAGCCTCTGGAAGGAATGGCTCTTCGTGAACGCCATCTTGATCGCCCTGTATTTCCTGATTGACACCTGCTGGTTCTACCGCAGGGAATCGAAGGAAGACAAGGTACGCGACACGAGCGAAACGGTGTCCCTGCGAATTCGCGGCGCCGGCCTGAACGTCGTCCTGCTCCTGGGCGTCGTGCTCGCCGTCATGTACTTGGCGCCGGAAAAGAATTTCTTCGACAACATCGGCGTCAAACAACTCTGTGCCGCCTTGGGCCACGAAAACCGGACGTGGCATCCGCCGTTTTTCCTCCGGGAAGCGGTTCAATTAACCCTCGTCCTGCTTTCACTCGGGCTCGGTTCCCGTGCGGTCCGCAGGGCCAACAATTTCAATTTCGGCGCGATCATCGAGGTGGCCGCCCTGTTTTTCGGAATTTTTCTCTGCATGCAGGCCCCGCTCCAGATACTCAACGCGAAAGGCAAGGAATTGCCGTTGCAAACGCCGATCCATTATTATTGGGCGACCGGTACGCTTTCCTCCGTGCTCGACAACGCCCCGACCTACGTTGTTTTCTTCGAGGCGGCCAAGGCGCAGGAAAACGCCCGGCGCGCGGAGGCCGAGGCGGCCGGCGGCGAATCCCTGGAAAAGTACCTCGAACATGAAAAGGAGGCCCGGAACGTCCCGGTTTCAGGCGGAAAAATCCCGTGGGATTTGCTGGTGGCCGTCTCGCTCGGTTCGGTCTTCATGGGGGCGATGACCTATATCGGCAACGGCCCGAATTTCATGGTCAAGGCAATCGCGGAACAATCGGGCGTGAAGATGCCCAGTTTCTTCGGGTACATGGTCTACAGTTGCCTGATCCTGCTGCCCATCTTCCTTTTGATGAACTACGTCTTCCTGAGACTTCATTGATTCCGCATCCGGGTGCCCGCGACATGGATTCGGATGCGGTATCCGGTGCTCCGCGTAAAAAACGACCTGCGGAGTTTCCGGAGCACGGTATTTCCCGAGCGCCGTGTTTTCGGGGCGCCGTATTTTGGGGGTGCTGTGTTGCCTGACACGGCAATGAACAGCCCCTTGGTCGCGACGATTGATTCCGAAATCAAGGCTCCGTTGTTTCGCGGAGACCACCGGACTTCTCTACTTTTTCATTCCTGGTTTCATGGGTAATTTTTATCGGGCGATCCGTCTTACTTTCCGGTCCAAAACGTCGATCGCCGCGGCGGTCCTGTGCGCTCTCCTGATCGGACTTCTCTGGGGGGGAAGTATCGGCGCGCTCGGTTACCTGATTACCAAAGTCTGTCTCAACAAGGGAACCATTCCAAGCTGGATCGAAAGCCAACTGGAAGAAAACCGCGAAATCCGGCGTCAACTACAGGAAACCGTCGCCGACGCCGGGGAATCCCCGTCTTCCGGGAAAGCCTGGCAGCTCTGGTGGCTGGAAAAAACGGAAAACGTGATGGTCTATTCCCTGCCCGGCGTGGCCCGTTTTACCCCGTCGACTCCTTTCGCAACCGTCGTTTTCCTGGTCGTCGTCATGTTGATCACTTCGGTCCTCCGTTCGTTTTTCACCATTGCGCACAACATCGTCAGTGCCGGGATCGCGCAACGGGGCGCCTTTGAAATTCGCGAGGATTTTTTCAACAAAGTGATCTCCTACGAGGTCAACCATTTCAATCGAAGCGGCATCGCCGATACGATGAGCCGCTTTACCAACGATATGAACAGCTTGACGAGCGGGCTGAGCATTATTTACGGTAAACTGGTTCGCGAACCGATCAAAATGGTCAGTTGCCTGCTCTTGGCGGCTTACTTCAGTTGGCAATTGCTCCTCCTGACCCTGTTGTTCGTTCCCTTGGCGGTCGTCCTGATTCGTTGGCTGGCCCGTTCGATCAAACGTGTCGTCCGGCATGGAATGGAGGAAATGGCCCTCATGTATGCGCGCCTGGAGGAAACGTTCCGCTCGATTCGCGTCGTCAAAGTCTTTACCCGGGAAGGATATGAGCGAACCAAATTCCGCAGGACCAACCGGGCGTATTTTCGCAAGGCCATGAAAATCGCGAAATACGAATCGCTTACCAACCCGCTCACGGAATTGTGCGGCATGGTCATGATCTCGCTCGCGATCCTCGTCGGTTCGTACCTGGTGATGTCGGAAACGACCCGGATTTTTTGGATACCGATGAGCTCCGTCCCGTTGGACAAGGAAACGTTGATCGCCTTTTTTGCGCTGCTCGTCGGCGCTTCCGACCCCGCCCGCAAACTTTCGGATATTTTTACGACATTCCAAGGCGCTTCCGCGGCCGCGGATCGCATTTATGCGATGATCGATCGACCGGTCCCGATCATCGAAGTCGCACATCCGAAGCGCGTGAAGCGGCATCACGAATCGATCGTCGTCGATCATGTTTCTTTCCGGTACGATCCGCAGCGACCGGTGCTCCGCGATGTCTCGCTCACGATCGGTTTCGGTGAAACCGTTGCGATCGTCGGGCCGAGCGGCTGCGGGAAAAGCACGCTCCTTTCGTTGATTCCCCGTTTCATCGATCCAAACGAGGGTCGTGTCCTGATCGACGGCATTCCGATTGCCGAGGTGACGTTCAAAGACCTGCGACGCCAAATCGGGTTGGTCGCGCAGGAGCCGATTCTTTTCGACGAAACGGTTTACGCCAATATCCGCTACGGAAAACCGGACGCGACCCGGGACGACGTCGTCGCGGCCTCGATCAAGGCGTTTGCCCATGAATTTATCGAAAAGGATCTTCCGGACGGTTACGAAACGCGCGTCGGTCCGGGCGGCAGCCTGCTTTCCGGCGGTCAACGGCAACGGATCGCCTTGGCCCGCGCGATCTTGAAAGACCCGGCCGTTTTCCTGCTGGACGAGGCGACGAGCCAGATCGATATCAACAGCGAACAGAAAATCCACGAGGCGCTTCATGGTTTTACCGGCAACCGTACGACGATTTTCGTAACACACCGGCTTTCGGCGCTGAGCCTGGCCGAACGGATCGTCGTCATGCGCGACGGCGGGATCGAAGCGATCGGCGACCATGAAACCCTGATGAGGGATTGCCCGTACTACAACCGCTTGCACGGGACGATTGAAGGATAACCGCGACAGCAAAGGAGATGCCTACGCGCCGACCGTTCCCGGTCGATTGCCTTGCCGTCGCCTGTTTTCCCGCGTAAAAATGACGGCGGAGACGATCACGGCGACAACGAGAACAAGACCGCTCACGTTTTGGGCGACGGTAAACCCGGTCCCGAGGAACGAGCCTTCATCGTCCCGATAGCATTCGATCACGTACCGCATGACGGGATACAGAAATAAGAATACGTTAAAAACGAGACCGTCGATCCGGTTGAATCGCCCCAGCAGGAGCAACACGCCGCACAGGAGCAAATCGCCCGCGGAGCTGTAAAGCTGTGTCGGATAGACCGGCAAAATCACCGGATGCTTTTCCGGTTCGAGACGATAAGGGCTGTGTGATTCGTTCGCGAAAAGAAGGACTTCTCCTTTGCCGCCCGGTTCCATGGCGGATGTCAGCAGTTGGTTGCCCGCCTGGACGGCGTTCTTGACCTCGTACGCCGTAATTCCTTCCCGGTCCGGATAACCGATCGCACGGATTCGCATCCCCGCACGTATCCCGGCCTTCTCGGCGGAACCGCCCGGAATGACGACCGACACCTCGGCGCCGCCTCCCGCGGCATCGTGGAACTTCAGTCCCATGAAAGGCACATGCCCATGATCGAGCTGGTGGTAATGGACCGGGCTGCCGGGCTGGAAAACGACCCCGCAGGCAGGGGAATCGGGCGGAACCACGGCCCCGAAACAACAACCGTTCATGAAACAGCCGATGCGCCCGATGGCCATGCCGAGCATCAGCGCCGGCGCGAGAATATCCAGCGTTTTGAAGACCGGCAACTTGTGATAAAGCATGAAGCCGATCGCGGTGACGGTGCCCGCAATGATCGAACCGTACACGACCAATCCGCCTTCGGCGATGTTGACGACGTTGACAACTGTTTTCCCGATCGAGATGCTTCCATCGGGCGATGAAGCGAGCATGCGGTCCGGGTATTCGATGACATAGAACAACCGGGCTCCCAGAATCCCGCAGACCACGGTCCAGGCGGCCATGGAAAACAGCATGTCGGCGGAAAAATAGTGTTTTTTCGAAAGTTGCCGGTAAAGGAGCCCGAAAGCGCTGACGACCGCGATGGACAAACAAACACCGTAACTGCGGATGGGAAACCCCGACGGTTCGACGACTTTGGGAACGATCACGGTGAGGATCACGGCCCCGAGGCCGCCGATCCAGAAATAACTCCAGCATTCCCGGCTCCAACCGCGACGCCAAAGATGTATTCCCAAGGCGATGACCGTGGCGGCGACCAGGAGATAAAGGAACAAGCCGTCTCTGCCGAACAACGGAATGTCGAATAAACTCGTCGGAAGATAAAAAAGCGTGCGTCGCATGGATTGTTTGGAAAATCGGGATACCGTAGGGCGGCGCTTCACGAGCGGGAAATCGTATTCCCGGACGGCCTGACCTATGGAGTTTACGAAATGCAGTTTACGAAATCGACCGGTTGTTTGCAAGACCAGAAAATCGAGTGCGCCGTTTTCGTAATTGGTACCGATTATTCCGTTTCCTACTCCCCGTGTTGGAAAGAATTTTATTCTTACCATCGAAAATGATTGAAGAAATTGAAAGTTCTGATACATTGATGCGTAGTGACAAGAGCACGGAATCCGGTCCGAATAACCTTGACAATCCATGACCTTGTCGACCGTTATCATCCTCGTCGACGGTTGCGGATTTCCGCCGTTTTTAAGGAATAGATCAATGTTGGAACCTTCCTTCACGCCGACCACCGAAGTGGACGAGCTTCTCCGTAATGTGGAATTGCGCAACGAATTGGAACCGTATTACGACGAGTCTATCTCCCGGGTCGACATACGGCAGTTTCCGCTCCAGTTCGAAAACGAGTATCTGGCATCGATGCTCGCATGGGAAACGGCTCCCGTACTGCCGATTTACCGCTGGTTCGAGCCGGAACTACGTCTCCCGAAATCGGAATCGCTTGATGATGAGCAATTAAGTCGTATTTTGGAGGATTTGATTGAAAAACTTTTCGAAAAACAGATTGTGCTTGATTTTACGGATCATCTTTCGAATCGCGAGCTGTATACGTTGATCTACCGTGATATCTTACCGATTCGTGAAAAAAACATGGAACACCGCAGCGCTTTTCTGCACTGGGATTGTTCGTACTCGGATGGGGACCCGGACACTTGGTTGCGGTATTACGCAAGTGACGAGGACCGTGAATGTTGGGCCGAAACCTACCGCCAGCAGCTTCCTCCGCGATCCCTTCCTCCTTTCCAGCGCAATTTGCCCCAACATCCCTTTTAGATATAACTTTCCAAATCTTCACCCCACCAAATCTTCACCCCATTTCTTGCGGGTACTCCCGAACGCCGCTCTTTTCATGTACAATCGCGCGGGGGGATTGTTTGGTCAGCCGGTGTGTCGAAGATGCCGGTGCCTTTGAATGACTCCGGAAATTTGCGGAAAGGAATGGTGCATCTCCCATGCCGAACAAATATTTGATCACGGGGGGCGCGGGCTTCATCGGCTCCAATCTTGCGCGATTTATCCTCGAAAAGGGACATGAGGTTGTCGTGCTTGACAACTTTGCCACTGGAAAAAGGGAAAATATCGAGGAAATTCTCGATCGAATCACGTTGTTCGAAGGGGATATTCGCGATGCGACGACCGTCGGCAAAGCGATTGAGGGTTGCACGGCCGTTTTTCATGAAGGCGCGCTCGGCAGCGTCCCCCGTAGCGTCGAAGACCCGTGTACTTCCCATGACGTGAACGTTAATGGAACGATCAACATTCTCGAAAGTGCCAGGAAACACGGCGTTAAGCGGATCGTGTTCGCCGCGTCCAGTAGCGCATACGGAGAACAGCCGGATTCGCCGAAGCTGGAAAGCATGCCCGCTTTGCCGATCAGCCCCTACGCTTCCGGTAAAGTCGCGTGTGAAGCATACATGCAGTCCTACGCCGCTTCGTATGAGTTGGAAACCGTTTCGTTGCGTTATTTCAATGTTTTCGGGCCGCGACAAGACCCTTTCGGCGCTTATGCGGCCGTTATTCCGGTATTTGTCAGTTGCTTACTCAAGGGAAAATCGCCGGTCGTCTATGGCGACGGCGAACAGACGCGTGATTTCTGTTACATCGAAAACGTTTGCCGTGCCAATTGGCTTGCCGCTACGGCTCCGGCCGAATGTTGCGACGGGCGCCCGCTGAATGTCGCGTGCAATGCGGCGGTTTCACTCAACCGGATCCTCGACAAGTTGCGTGCGCTTATGAATGTCGATATCGCAGCCGAGTACAAGCCTCCGCGCCTTGGCGATATCCGCGATTCACTGGCGGATATTTCCTTGGCTAAAAAAAGGATCGGTTATGAGCCGCTGGTTTATTTCGACGAAGGACTGGAGCGAAGCATTCAGTGGTATCGGGACAATTTGTGATTCATTTCCCTTGGAATGGTACGGTCCGAAGAGCGTTGGTGTTTTTCGGAGGGATTGAACGGAAAACGAGGTCGGCTTCGGTATATACCGCAAACGGCCTGAAATTGTTCCCGCGCACAATCGCCTGCCGCCCGAACGGTCCGTTTAAGTAATTTTCTATAATGGAGTTGGGTCGAGTGAGTGCGGCAGGCAGCCTTGACCAAACAACCAATTTCATCACGTTTCCAGTACAATGCTTGCGGCGAATCTCGGCAGAGTTCCCGAAAATCGAATCCAACACGACTTGATTCAAGCCCTCACCGGCGTAGTCCGTGATGCAATTCGCCCGGAGCGTGTGGATCAGTTTCGGCCACAGCGTAATACCGTTGCGCAAAAGGGCGTTGCGAAACCGATCATAAACCCAAGTAGTCTTGTATTTCCGGAGCGTCGGAAAAACGTATTCATCGGACCTGTCCAACCTCGCCATTTCCGTACGTAATATCGGAAACATCGGCACGTCCCTTCGCCCAGATTGACTCAATCCACGTAATTTCAAAGTCACACCCCAAAAATATGAGAGCTCGTCATGAGCAGTCAAGAAAACGGTTCTATAAATCAAGGCAAGTTGTTGTTAGACATGGGTGACTTTGATGGTGCGATTGCAGTGTATACAGAGGCCATTTGTCTTGATCCGCAAAATTTCGCGGCCTATTGTGGATGGGCACGTTCCTATGGAAAAAAAGGAGACTTTGACATGGCTGTCACCGACTGCACCGAGGCCATCAGTCTTGATTCAAAAAATGCGGTTGCCTATTGTGGGCGGGCTTTTTTCAATATTATGAAAGGTGAGTTTGACAGAGCTATCACGGACTATACCGAGGCCATCTGTCTTGATCTGCAAAATGTTGAGGCATATTCTAGGCGGGCTTATGCTTTTGGTAAGAAGGGTGAGTTTGACAAGGCTATCACGGACTACACGGAGGCCATTCGCCTCGCCCCAAAATGTTCTGGAGCGTACTATAATCGTGGATTAACCTATAGCAAAAAGGACTGCCTCAACGATGCGATTGCTGACTTTACCGAGTCCATTCGGCTTGCTCCAGAAGATGCCGAGGCGTATTATAGCCGTGGTGTTGTCTATGGAAAGAAAGGTGACCTTGATAAAGCATTGGAAGATTTGTAAGCGTTCACGGACTTTG
>DOMV01000278.1:2218-11227 GCA_003509805.1 Planctomycetaceae bacterium | reverse complement strand
CCGAAAACCGGGATCGGCCTGACGGAGCATTCGGTCGTCTGTATTCTCGCGCCGACGGCGACGGCCGCCGATGTGCTGGCGTCGAGCGTGAGCGTTCTCGGTGTTGAAAAGGGGATTGCGCTGATCGAATCGCTTCCCGCGGCCGAAGCGATGATCGTTCGAGTCGGGGAAAACGCCGCCGGGGCGGAAACCTTTTACAGCAAAGGCTGGCAAGACGCCCTCAAACCGGACCGGGACGTACGGAGTCTCTCGATCGATTGACGTGAGAAACAGGACGTGTTTTCCAACCCGATTCAGCCCGGGACAAAAGCCGGACGGGCAGGCCCCTCGTTCGCGAGAATCGTTCGCGGGGGTTGTACACGCCGAAGGGATGTGGTAGTCTGGAAGGCCCTTGGGCGCCGGCCAGACGCCGAAATCCGGGACCCCCGGCCTTTTCTGTTCGCTTATTCAGTGCGCCTTTTCGGTGCGTTTGTTCAGCACGTTTATCCAACCATTCAACCACGGAATTCTCATGTCGCAATTACCCGATTATGTCGCATCCGCGCAACCGAATTCGCGGGAAAACCGGGCCGGCTGGCTCATGACGACCGCCGCCTCCTACGCCGGAGTCATGCTCTGGTTCGCCTTCTGGCAGGACGTTCCCAGCGGCGGCCAATCCTTCCTTGGCGGCATCCTGACGCAGGGACTCGGCCTGGCGATTGCCGCGGTCGTCGTCGCCGCGTTCCTTTGCCACTTCCTCTGCTACGTCGTGCCCGGCATGTTGGGCATGAAGACGGGACTCTCGTTGACCGTCGTCGGCACGTCGACTTTCGGCGTCAAAGGCGGTTTCATCATGCCCGGTTTTCTCATGGGCGCCCTGCAATTCGGGTGGTTGAGCGTCAACGCCTACTTCGCCGGAATGCTCCTTGCCGGGATGGCCGGACATGCCGCCGGAAGTCTCGTTCATCATGCCATCAGCATCGCCTGGATCGTTTTGGCGACTTTCGTCGGCATGAAAGGCGTCCGCTATGTCGGGGCCGTCGCTTCGTTTACGCCGATCCTTCCTATTATCGTTCTCGCCCTCCTGCTGGTCAACACGATCGGAGGAGTCGGTTCGTTCGACAAAACCAGGATGGTCAAAGACATCGAAGCGAAAAAACCGCGGCTGGTCGAAACGCTCGCCGCTTCCGATGCGCTTCCGGTCAGTGATGCGAAAAAGTTGGATGCGGAAAAGTACGGCTTCATCAAGGGCCAATCCGTCGCCCAACCGGTCACCCTGTACGGCTCGGGCTTTTTGGGCGTCCTCTCGCTGACCTGTGCCTACATCATCGGTTTCTTTGCCACGGCCGGCGCCGCCGGGGTCGGGTTCTGCTCCAACAATAAGGATGGAGCGGCCGTTCAAAAGGGAGGACTCGTCGGCATCGTCCTGGCGACCTCTCTAACGGGAATCATCGCCCTGATCGCCTTCGCCGGTTTCTCGAAAAACGTTTACGAAGACGCACCGACCCTTTACCGCGTTACCGACCTGCTCCAAGCGATTCTCGGCGATAATCTGGGCAAAACCTGCATGTTAATGCTCGCCTTGGCCGCGTTTCCCTCGGCCTGTTTCCCGACCGTGGTCGCCGCCGACGCGTTCAAGACGACGTTCCCGAAAATCAACCCGCTGATTACCTGCGGGATCGGCGTTCTCGCCGCGATCATTCTCTCCGTGACCGGCCTGGCAGGCAAGGCGGGCGATGTTTTCACCGTCGTCGGCGCTTCCTTCGGACCGATTTGCGGCGCGATGGCGGCCGACTACCTGCTCGCGGGAAGAAAATGGGCCGGGCCGAGAGAAGGATTCAATCTCCCCGGCTGGATTGCCTGGTTCTTCGGCTTTATCGTCGGCGGTGCCACCCTGGTTCTCACCAAGTTCCTCGGCATGACGATGCCGTTCGAAATTCCCTGTCCGCCGCTTTCGGCTTTCATCGTCGGCTTCGTCCTCTACGCCCTGTTCGCCCTGATCGGCTTGCAGTCGAAAGTCCTCGACATGCCGCAACGGATCGACGTGGAAGGCAACTGATCCGCAGGAAAGTGATCCGTCGGAATCCGATGGAAATTGCCGAGGGATCGCTGGGAAATTGAAGGGGAGAAGTCGCGGCATGAGCGGAGAAGTTCGCGCCGCGTCGCAACTCTCCCTTCTCTCTTCTTCCTTCTCTCTTCTTCCCTCTCCCTTCTCCCCTTTTACTTGCTTCCGCCCATGATTATACGAGTCGGACACAGCCCGGACAGCGACGACGCGTTCATGTTTCACGCGCTCGCCAACGGCAAGATCGATACGGGTACGTACCGGTTCACGCACGAACTGGTCGATATCGAGACGCTGAACAAACGCGCCTTTCACGGTGAACTGGAACTGACCGCGGTCAGCGTCCATGCGTACGCCTACCTGAACGACGTTTACGCTCTGTGCCATTGCGGGGCGAGCATGGGAGACAAGTACGGCCCGATTCTCATCGCCAAACCGGGAATGACCGCGGAACAATTGCGGCGCGTCGCGGTGCCCGGCAAATTGACGACGGCCTGTCTCGCCCTGCGGCTCTGGATGAACGCCTTGGCGATCGGGAATATCGAGTTGATTCCCGTCTCCTTCGACACGATCCAGGACGAGGTGCTCGCCGGGAATTACGACGCCGGGCTGATTATCCACGAAGGTCAATTGACGTACAAAAAATCGGGACTCGAATTGCTGGTCGATACCGGCGTCTGGTGGATGGAACAGACCGGCCTCCCGCTCCCGCTGGGGGCGAACGTGATTCGCCGCGATTTGCCGGGCAACACGATTTCCGACGTCGTCCGCCTGTTGCGTGAAAGCATTCGGTACGGCCTCGACCATCGCGAGGAAGCGCTCGATTACGCCCTTCGATACGGACGCGGCCTGGCGAGGAACGATGCGGACACCTTCGTCGGCATGTACGTCAACGACTGGACGCTCGATTTCGGCGCCGTCGGCCGACGTGCCGTCACGGAACTGCTCCAACGGGCCTATGAAGCCGAAATCGTCCCGAAACGCGTCGTCCCGGAATTCGTTTAGAGCGAGTCGGCCGCGACCGTGGCGGCGAAACTCAATAGTCCTCCTGGTCGTCGGGAGGGGCGATTCTCACCTTGCGGCCCCGGACGGAGACGCGACCTTCGGCGATCAGTTGAATGGCTTCGGGGTAGGCGACGCATTCCATCGCGAAGACACGGTCGTTCAAGTCGTCGGGCGTGTCGTCTTCGAAAACCTCGACCGTTTTTTGCAGGATTACCGGACCGTTGTCATACTCGTTATCGACGAAATGGACGGTACAGCCGCTCACCTTGACGCCGTATCGAAGGGCTTCGGTGTGGACCCGCTGGCCGTAGAACCCCTTTCCACTGAAAGCGGGCACGAGCGACGGGTGGATATTGAGCACCCGGTTATGAAAATCGCCCGGGATATTCAAGAGCTTGACATAACCGGCCATGACGCCGAGATCGACCTTGGCTTTCCGGCAGACGTCGAAGATCGCGTTACCGAATTCCTCGTGCGAATGGTAGTCGATCCGGTCGATGATTTCAATCGGGACGGAGGCCATTTCGGCGAATTGAAGCCCTTTGGCGTGTTCGGAGCTGGAAATCACGACGGCCACTTCCGCGGAAAGCGTTCCGTCTTCGATGCGTTCGAGCAGGTTTTTCAGGGAACGGCCCGTGCCGGAAATCAAAACCGCGAGACGAAGCTTTTTCATGGAATCGAAAGACTGTAAACGGGTAGGGGAAAATCGGGGTGAAAAAAAAGAGCCGGGAGAATCAATGTCTCGGCTCTTGAAAAAACGCGGATCAAATTTGGGAACCCGGACTCGGTTTCACCACGGCCATCAGGATTTTCGTCGCGGTTTCCGCGAAAGCCGGATCGTTTTTGAGCTTGTCCCACTCGGGATGCCTGGTAAAAGCGGCCCAGCTTTGATCCATCGCCTCGGGGCTGTCGGCGGCAACGAGATACGTCAGGTTGGGCATCAGTCCGCCGAAAAGCGTTTCGCCGAAAAACACCGGGTGAATTCCCGTTTCCCGGAACAGCTTCAATTCGCCCGCGACGTCGAACATGGCGATTTTCGCCGCATTGCGTTCGAAATTGTGGCTGTTGTAAAATCGCAACTGAAAAATCCGATCGGGCGAACGGGTCGGAATTTCGATTTTCGGGCAGGTCGGAAAACCGTAAAGCAGCGCGCTTTCGCAATCTTCATAGGCACGTTCCGCAATGGGGGCGTCCAAAATCGCCGCGGAATCCTTGCGATACGTTTTATCGGCCAACAACCGGGCGTTGAGCCGGATAAACGATTTCGGGGTTTCATGCGGGATCACGAGAAAGACGGCATTCGCGAATCCCGGGTCGCTTTTTTTGGCGTCTTCGAATACGGTAAAAACACCGACCGGCTTGATACCCATCCGATTGAGTGCCGGGACGGTCGCACGATCGAGACATTCCACGAGCTGCGCCTTTTTTTCAGCGCCGGCGACGCGGTAGGTTCGCAATTCGATGAATTGGCGGGGCGTTTCCGCCGCCGAGCGTCCGGATTCTTTTCGGTTCCCGAGTTTACGCATTTGCGCCTCGGCGGATCCGGCCGTGGTCGCCGATACGGCCGCGACCGCGGCCGTGGACAAAAAATCGCGTCGTTTCATAAGTGTCGGCAACTCCTGAAGATGAAATGTGTTTGATTGTCAAACGAATCCCTAAGTACGAGCGTACCAATCTATCAGAGTCGGGAGGGCTTGTCAACGGACGAGAAAAAGCGGCGCGGGGTTTCATTGAGCGGGTTTCATCAAGCGGGTTCCATCGAATCGATAAAAACGGCACGCACGGACACTCGTTCAGCCAATTGATGCGAACCAGGATCGCAACATGCTGAAACGACACGGGATTGCGCCGTTTTTCGGTCGATGCGTCGCGCTCCCGGTTTTGACACGCGGCGCCCCCGGGGTATCTTCCTTCGCGAATTATTGGTATAATGGGTACGGATATCGTCGGGAACCGCTCGTTTTTTTATTCACACCTTGTTTTTTCCGATTTTCCGTCGAGGTCGGCGAATTCCTTTCGTTCGTCATGGAGAACACATGCAGGTCCTGATTGTTGACGACAGTAAACTGGTTTTGATGGCCCTGAAGGGGTTGCTTACCGATGCGGGATATGACGTGATTAGCGCGGGCAACGGGCAGGAGGCGCTGGAACTGATCCGAAAACACCGTTGCCGGATGGTCATTTCCGACTGGGAAATGCCGATCATGACCGGTATCGAACTTTGCCAGGCCATCCGTGCCGAGGAATTCAGCGGCTATATTTACTTCATCCTCCTGACATCGCACGGTACGCTGGGCGAAATGATCCAGGGACTTTCCGCCGGAGCCGATGATTTTATCGCCAAGCCGTACAGTCCTGCCGAGGTACTCGCGCGACTGCGTGGCGGAGAACGTATTCTTTCGCTCGAAACCCGCGATGTCGCCATTTTCGCGCTCGCCAAACTCGCCGAGTCCCGCGATGCCGACACCGGGGCGCATCTCGAACGTGTCCAGCATTACTGTCGCACGCTTTCGCAGCAATTGGCGACGATTCCCCGTTATCAAAACACGATCGACGCCGAGTTCGTGCGGCTCATTTTTCAAACCAGTCCGTTGCACGATATCGGCAAAGTGGGCATGCCCGACGCCATCCTGTTGAAACCGGGCAGATTGGATCCGCATGAGTTCGAAATCATGAAAAGCCACACGACGATCGGGGCCAGCACGCTTAGTGCGGCGCTCGACCGTTTTCCCGGCGTTTCGTTTCTCCAGATGGCCCGGGACATCGCGGCGTCCCACCATGAACGTTTCGACGGAACCGGTTATCCGCTCGGACTCAAGGGGGAAGACATGCCGCTTTGCGGTCGTATCATCGCGTTGGCCGACGTATACGACGCCCTGACGTCGAAGCGCGTTTATAAGCAGGCATTCACGCATGATTCGGCCCGCTCGATCATCCTTGAAGGGCGAGGCTCCCATTTCGACCCGGACGTGGTGGACGCATTCCTGACCCGGGAAGAACAATTCCTCGTCATTCGACGCCGTTTCGCCGAGGAAGAGGATGCCGCCCTGCGGAAGGCGAACGAGGCGTTGGCCGTCAACGAAACAGGCGCAAATCGGTAGTTTCATCGAATCATAACAGCCGAAAAGAAGGCGGTCGAATTGACAATTGATAATGGACAGTGGACAACGGGAGACGCAGGCGGGGACCCTGATCGTGACAGTTGAATTGCGTTTCTTCGTTATCGATTATCAATTGTCAATTGTCAATTTACCTCACTCCGGCTCTTATTGCGGACGTTTTCATGCTGCTTGAAGGCCCGTTTTTCCCGTGCTTTTATTCAAGAAAAAATTTCTCGAACCGATTCGAGCCGGAACGAAGACCCAGACGTTGCGATGCTGGAAAGGTTGCAGGGTCCGGCCGGGGCGGCGAAGTTATATCCCCGGAGCGGGGTATGTCCATGTCGAATCGGTCGAGCCGGTCGAGTTGGAGGCGTTGAGTGATGCCGATGCGGTTCCCGACGGATTTGAAACGGCCGATCAGCTTCGTGCCGAACTCAGGAGCCTGTATCCCGACCGGCTTGGAAAAGACTACCGTCTCTATAAAATCGTTTTCCGCCTCCTGCCGCCGGAGGAACAGGAAACAATCATTGCCGAGCGGGAGCGTCGCAAATCGGACAAGAAAGCCGGGGCTTCGGAAGCCCGGGACCAATGGTTCGATGAAACAATGAGAAAGCTGGGGGAATTGGCAGGGCCGCGGAAAACAGGGTCGAAAACAGGGTCGAAAGCAGGGTCGAAAACAGGGTTGAAAGCAGGGTCGACGAAAAAAAGAACCCGGCGGCGTTCCTGAGAGCGGCGGCGGTGACGGTATACTGGAAATGTTCAAATTGTATTCACAGGTCCGTTAATGATCGAGGTGATAATCCGGTGAACATCAAGACATTTCGTGCCGACACGCTCCAAGACGCTCTCGATCTGGTCCGGGAAGAATTCGGGGGTGACGCGGTCGTCCTCCATACGCGACAGGTCGAACGACGATCCTGTTTCGGGTTGCGCCGTCGCGTCGTGGTGGAAATCACGGCGCAATCCTGTGCCGCGACGCCGTTGGCCGCCCCGCATCAACCGCTCCTGCGGCGAATCGAACAGCGTCAATCTCTTTATGAGACGCTTGATCGCAGTCCGTACGAAACGCCCGACCACGGATTGCAGCCGGATGTCGAACCGGTCGGCCCGGTCGATTCGCTTTTTCCCGCGTCCTCGCCATTTTCCGCCGCGCCGCTCCGGGAAAGGTTGCGAAAACAGGATGCGCCGTCGCATCCGGCACCTTGCGAATGGGAGCCTTCCGCCGGGGCGTCCCAGGCGATCAATGCCGATAATCCGACGCTTTTGGAATTGGAATTGACGCGAAAATTGCGGGAAGAGATTCATTTCGGGGGGCCGATCCGGGTGGAAGCCGGTAAGCGAAAGGTCGTCGCGCTCGTCGGTCCGACGGGAAGCGGTAAAACGACGACGATTGCGAAACTGGCGGCCTGTTTCCATCTCCACGAACGCCTGCGGGTCGGACTGCTTTCGCTCGACACTTTCCGGATCGGGGCGGCCGAGCAACTCCGCGGATTTGCCGACGTTCTCGATATCCCGACCGAAATTCTCAGCGGCGCCCGGCGCATGGACGGGGCCTTGGAACGATTGGCGGACCGGGAATTGATTTTGTTCGACACGCCCGGCACAAGCCCGGCGAACAGCATGAAATTGCGGACGATCGGGGCCGCCCTGGATGCCGCGAGGGTCGACGAGGTCCACCTCGTTTTTCCGGCCAATGCCGCAAGCCAGTCGCTTTCACTCGTCCTCGAACGTTTCAAGGAAGTCAATTACACCGACCTGATTCTCTCCAAATGGGACGAGAACTGCGGTCCGGGCAATCTGCTTCCCGTTTTGCGCGGCAACCTCCAGCCGTTGCGCTATATCACGACCGGCCAAAACGTCCCCCAGGACCTGGAACCGGCGACCGCCGAACGCCTTGCCGCCGGGATTTTCAAAGAGTCCTGAGACGCGGTCCCCGGCTCGTAATGCCGTTGTCCTGGCAGTCCTGGCGCGCTTTGTGCCCGGTCGTCGGCGCGGATTGACTTTCTTTTCCGGGACGTTCATAATGAGACGATGTTCGAAGACGTGTGTTCCCAACCGGTTTTTCCGAAACGAACGGGTTCCCCGGCGTTGACGCCCGACCGGTTGGAATTGCCGGCGATTATTTATCGGAAGCTGCGCGCGCTGGAACGTGCTTTGCGGACCTACGTCGCGGCGGACGGGTTGGTGACGACGCTGTTCGCGCTCGGAAGCCTGTTTTGGTTCGACTTGGCGATCGACCGTTTTTTCCAGCCGTCGTGGGGCGTTCGCCTTTTCCTGCTGCTGCTGATGCTCGCAGCCTTCGTCGCCATTCTCCGGGCGCGTATTTTTCGCCGCCTTTTCGCGCAACTCCGGGACGACCAGTTGGCAATGGTGTTCGAACGCCAGGTTCCCCGGTTGAATGAAACCCTGTTGACCACGGTGGATTTGCATGACCGGATCGGGGAGGTTCACCCGGTTTTCTGGGAATCGACCGTCCGCGAGGCCGCCGAGACGATCGCGCAGGTCAACGTTCATGCGATGTTCAAATACCGCCGCCTGGTCGCCCGGTCCTTGCTCGCCGTACTGATGCTGGGTGCGATTGCCGGCTTTTGCTTTTCTTTTCCCGAAACCGCCGGAACTTGGTTTTCACGCAATCTGCTCCTCTCCAGCCGCGAATGGCCGCGGATTTCCCGCATTCATGTCGAGGGATTCGGTGACGACGGCCGCGTCCGGGTCGCGCGGGGAGATTCGTTCACGATGCTCGTCCGGGCGGCTACGAGCGCCGCGCTGGTCCCGGAAACCGTCAAAATTCTGACCGGAACCCGGCAGGCCGGATTTCGGACCCTCGTGCTCGACCAGTTTCGGCTTGATCAGCTCGAC
>DOMV01000278.1:360-2193 GCA_003509805.1 Planctomycetaceae bacterium | reverse complement strand
CGGAATTGCTCGAACCCCTCGATATCTCGGTCCAAGCGGGCGATACGCGGTTGGACGGCTTTCATATCGAGGTCGTCCCGCCGCCGGTTCTGAGCGATATCCGGATCATCGTCGGTTATCCCGAATATATGCGACGGCCGCCCGCTCCGCCGGTCCGGCCGACCGGGCGCACGATCGTTCCGGAAGGGTCGGGCGTTTCCATCGAGGCGACCGTCAATAAACCGCTTCGAAAACTCGGTGTTTCCCGCGACGGCGGCGACCCGATCCTGGTTTTCGAGGAACATTCCTCCGATGCGCGGGATCGGTTCGAGTTCGAACTTGCCGATTTGAGGGACGACACCTTCCTGGAATTTTTCCTGGAAGACGGCGACGGCCTGCGCAACCGGCATCCGATCCGGCTCGACTTCGCCGTTCTCAAGGACAATCCTCCGGTCGTGACGGCCCGCCTGGTCGGAATCGGCAGCGCCGTCACGCCCGCGGCGGTTCTACCGATCGAAGGGGAATTGACCGACGATTATGGAATCGACCGTGTTTTTTACGCGTATTCGGTCGTCCGCGGCCACGCCGCGACGAATGCGGACTCGAAGTCGGCAACGCCGGAATCGCCGGGAGAAACGGGAGACGTTCCGACGACGGATGTTCCGGCAGCGGGGGCGGCGCCGACGCACGACACGCCGAAAGACGCACCGAAAAACACGGCCGATTTTTCCGGGACACGACCGATTGCCGAACAAGTCGATCGGACGACTTTTCCGCTCAACCGCGAATTCGACGTCCAGGAGTTGAACCTGAATCCCGGCGACCGTTTGACGCTCGACATCGAAGCGTTCGACTGTTACCGGCTTCCGGGAATGGAGACGACCGGTCGGCAGGGCGTCGGCGATCGCTGGTCCCTCGACGTCGTGTCGCCGGAACAACTCAAAACGATGCTGGAAGTGCGTGAAATCACGTTGCGACAGCGTTTCGAAATCCTCATCGACGAAGTCAAACGGACCCGGATATTGGCGGAAGAGTTCGCCCTTGACGCCCAACCGGCGGAACCGGACGACGTTAAGCCGGAAAACGTCAATTCGGAAGATGTCTGGCCGGAAGAACGGGGTGAAAACGACGTTCACGAGGGCGGGGAGAGCGAAGGGCAAGAGGAGCAAGAGAGATCGGTTGAAACGGCCGGGGAACGATCCGAACTGGAGCGGCAACTGGCGGAACAACGCCGGCGCGAACGGGAACGCATCTCCAAAGCACATGCCGAGGCCGGGATTTACAATATCACCCGGGTTTTGCGGGACACGCAGAAGGAAACCTATGAAATCGGAACGATTTCGCAGGCGTTTCTCGACATTCGGCGTGAAATGTTCAACAACCGCATTCTCACACCGGAAATCCGGCAACGGATCGATGACGGAATCATCGAACCGATCCGCTCCCTGTTGGAAAAAGAATTCGTTGATCTGGACGAGCGGCTGGTCGTGCTCAATCGGCTTTTGGAAGAACGGGAAACGACGATCCGGTCGACCACGCTCCGGCAGCGCACGGATGTGTTGGCCCAATTCGACCGGATTCTTGAGCGAATGGGGGCCATTCGCGACAACATGCTTTCCATGGAAAGTTATGCCGAGGCGATCGAATTGCTCCGCGTCATCATCCGGCAACAGGAACAGCTTCGCGAAGAAACCCGGCAGGAAAAGAAGGACCAGCTTCGCAATCTCCTTGACCCGTGAGCGCGAGATACCGTAAACGGAATCGCTTGCCGCCCGAACGATCCGTTGGATGAAAGCCCGGAACGAAGCGTAGCGCGGTGACGGGAGACCATGGTATACTGAAGGCTGTTGAAAT
>DOMV01000278.1:0-293 GCA_003509805.1 Planctomycetaceae bacterium | reverse complement strand
CACGTTGTTGCGCTCCCGGCTTTCATGCCGCAAACGGCATGATATACCGAATGTCCTTTTCCATCGTGTTTTCAGTCTATTCGGCCAACAGTTGTTCGATGATGCGATCCGGCGTGATCCCGTCCGCCTGGGCGGCGTAATTCGTAATCAGGCGATGCCGCAACACGGCGGGGGCGACCCTGCGGATATCGGCGGTCGTGATCGTCGGACGACCGGAAATTGCGGCCAGCGATTTGGCGGCGAGGATCAGGGATTGAGCCGCGCGGGGACCCGCCCCCCAGCGAAGCGACCGA
>DOMV01000136.1:2279-2551 GCA_003509805.1 Planctomycetaceae bacterium | reverse complement strand
AGCATTATTTCCCGATCAAGGACAAGGCGACGATCCTGCTCGTGGAACTGGACAACGCGCGGCGCACCGAGTCGCTCGAAGCGGCGGCCGTGGCCTCGGCGATGACGCGCCAAGCCGACGTCCAGGACCGCATGACGATGAACGACATGCTCAAACGCCTGGAGGACCCGAACGCGAAGATCACGGCTCAATCGGGCTACGACGGCGACACCGGCGGTTATGCGGGCGGCGGCGGTGGCGGGTGGCGCAACAATTCGGCGTACCCGTTTTAC
>DOMV01000136.1:0-2208 GCA_003509805.1 Planctomycetaceae bacterium | reverse complement strand
CCGATGTTCAACAGCATCGGCCAGGTGTTCACTTACAGCACCACGTCCGGCGACACCACCGACACGACGGGCAACTATAGCAACCGGGGCGGCGGCAGCGGCGGTATGAACAACAACCGGAGCGGCGGCATGAACAACAACAGTAGCGGCGGCTACGGCGGCAGCAACCAAAACAGGGGCTACTGAACGGGAANNGCTTGCGTCCCCCGTTGTCCATTGTCCGTTGTCCATTATCAATTGTCCATTCGACCGGCTCCGTCCCGGCTTTTGTTTGACGTTTTTCACCGGTTAAAGACGTACTCTAAAAGCCCGTGTGGGGTTTGAAGTCGCAAGCACTGACGACCCAGCCGTTCGCCGCTTTCTCGAATTCGGCGGCAAAACGGACCCGGGCCGGGAACGGTCCCTCGCCGGTCGGTTTGTGTTTGACGCGGACGACGGCGTAAAATTGCAGCATCGCCGTCGGCGGCGAAGTCATCGTGTTGATCTCGATATCCAAATCGCTGTAAGACGCTTTTTCGATACGAAAACGCGCCATGTTGATTCTCGCCAGTGCTTGTACGTCTCCGGCATGGGGCGCAATGAGCGAGAGCGTTTTTTCACGATCATCGGCGACAACCGCGGCGACGATCATGTCGAGCGACTTCGTGATATTCTTCCGTTCCGTCGGAACATAACGAACGACCACCACCCCGATCAGGGCGACGAGCACGGCGACGACGACGGAACCGGCCAGCACGCGCGGGTCGCGGTTGTTCGTGAAAACGAGAATGCCCGCGCCGGCCAGGGCGATACCGGAGATCAACCATATCCAGTAATTTTCCAGAAAAATAGTCATGTCGGGGGCTCGTGTCGTTCCTCGTCCGTGGTGTTTGCTTCGATCGACGCCGCTTCCGATTCCGACGCCGCCTCCGCCTCCACAATGGAGTCCGCTTCCACGCCTGATTCGGCGTCGCGTTTTTCCCGGGCGAGCCGGGCCTTTTCCGGTTCGAGAATCTCGCCGAGTTCCTCGGTTTCGATCACTTCGCTTTCCAGCAGTTTTTCCGAGAGCCGGATCAACTCCTCTTTTTTCTCCTCAAGGAGCGACCGGGCTTCGCGGAACAAGTGCTCCAGGATATCGCGGAGAGCCTGATCGATTTCCCAGGCCGTTTTTTCGCTGTGGTTCCGGCTCGCGAACATCCCGTCGCCGAGCAGGGTCTGCCGATTCTCGCGGTAGTTGATCCGTCCGAGCGAACTCATGCCGAAGTCCATCACCATGCTTCGCGCGATTTCCGTCGCGCGTTCGAGGTCGTTCTGCGCCCCGGTCGAGAAATTGCCGAACGTGATCTCCTCCGCCAGGGTTCCGCCGAGCAGGACTTTGATCCTCGCTTCGAGTTCCGTCTGCGTCAACACGTACCGGTCGTCTTCCGGCCGTTGCCAAGTGTAGCCGAGCGCCGCCAAACCCCTGGGGATGATCGACACTTTGTGAACCGTATCGGCACCGGGCGAATAATAGGCAACCAGGGCGTGCCCGCTTTCGTGGTACGCGACCCGCTTTTTTTCCTCGGGCCGCATCACCCGCTGTTTTTTCTGGAGTCCGGCGGTGATCCGTTCCACGCCCTCGGTAAACTCCTCCATGGTGACACAATCCTTGCCGGTCCGCGCGGCGAGCAAAGCCGCCTCGTTCACCAGAGCCGCAAGGTCCGCACCGACGAAACCGACGGAAATCGAGGCGATTTCCTTCAGATCGATTTCGGGCGACAGTTTCACGTTTTTGATATGAACCTTCAGGATTTCTTCCCGCCCCCGCAAATCAGGCCGGTCGACGAGGACCTGTCGATCGAACCGGCCGGGTCGCAACAGGGCCGGATCGAGGGTTTCCGGGCGGTTGGTCGCGGCGATGACGATCGTCGTCGAGCTCGTATTGAAACCGTCCATTTCGACGAGCAGGGCGTTGAGCGTTTGTTCGCGTTCCTCGGAAGACCCGCCGCCGGTATGGCCGCTCCGCATTTTGCCGATCGCGTCCAGTTCGTCGATGAAAATGATCGCCCGGCCGCGCCGCTGCGCCTGTTCGAACAAGTCGCGGACCCGGGCTGCGCCGACCCCGACGTATAACTCGACGAAATCGCTTCCGGAAAGCGAGAAGAAGGGAACGCCCGCCTCCCCGGCAACGGCTTTCGCCAGGATCGTTTTTCCGGTTCCGGGCGGTCCGATCATGAGCATGTTGTGCCC
>DOMV01000004.1 GCA_003509805.1 Planctomycetaceae bacterium | reverse complement strand
ACGAACCTGCAAAACCTCGTCGCGAAGTTCAAACTGCGTGACAACGTGGCAGCGTCCCGCATGGCGACCGTGCAAACCGCCAAAACCGCAAATGACGCCAAACCGGTGCCGAAACCGGCTGCACCGGTCGTGAGGAAACCCGTTGCGCCCGTCAAACCGGCCGTTGCCGCGGCGGCCCCGAAGCCGAATGTTACGCGGAATCCGGATCACGCGCCCGTTGAATCGGTCGATGCCGCCAAGGACGGCTGGGGTGCCGGACCGTCCGATCGGGATATTTCGATCGACCTCAGCGACAAGAATTTCGGGAAGTATTGAAAACCGGAGGAAGACGAGTGGCATTCGCCCCGTGTTTCCTCCCTTTTTTCATTCTCAAGGAACATCGCCGAATCGCCGATTTCGCCGCCGCCCAGCGCGGCAGGGGCGACCAGCGCCCGATACATTCAGGGACTGGGCAGGATCGGCGATGCGGTTGTCATCATCCTCGAAGGAACGAGGCTGCTCCGGGAACATGAGATGGAAACGCTTCCATCCCTTCCCATATAATGCGTCGAGGCCGGCTTGAGTTTTCCGCTCAACCGCCTGTTTACCTTCGGCAGTGTTGTTTCGGTGGGCGGTCTCCTTGAAAGTCGCCTTCGGGAAATTTCAACCGCCTTCAGTATAAAGGAAAAAAGCATCGAACCAAAAAGTTCCAAAAGCAGTACCTGAAAAAACAGGCGAGCACAATTTTCTAGCGAGCGCGACGACAGCAATGGCAATGAAAGCCATGAAGCAACAAGGATGGCCACTACGATGCACAGCCATCCAAATTTTTTTCACGAAAGCGGAAAATCCCTTTATTTTTTTGCCGGCCGAATAAACAAGCAAAAAGAATCCGATACACGCAACCGGCACAAGAAAAAGGAATTCAACTATCGTCGTTATCATGGCTTTTTTCGCAACCGCCATAAATCAACCCTGTGCCAAATCCCGTCAGGTCGGCTAACATTCCCAACAATCCGTTTTCACTCCCTGCCGCGGCGCCGGCCGGGTGCGGGGTGACGACGATTTTGGGCGGCGCGGCGACGTTGGGCGTGCGCATCCGTTCAGTCGCTTGTCGGTCCGCGTCGGTATTCGGAGGGTTTGACCCCGTATTTTTTGACGAAAACCTCGGTAAAATGAGCCAGACTGGCCAAACCGATCCGCTTGGCGACGGTCCGTAGCGGCAGCGAGGTCTCGACGAGCAGTTCGCAGGCCCGTTTCAACCTGGTTGCCGTGATTTCCTCGTGCGGGGTCAGTTTGACCGCTTTGTAAAACCGTCGTTCGAAGGTCCGCCGCGACATCCCGAGACTCTCCGCAATTTCCGCGATCCCGATTCCTTCGCAGGCCCGTTCCCGAATCATGCCGATCGCCCGGGCGATCAATCTGTCCGGCATGACGACGATATCGGTCGAACGTCGTGCGACCACGCCGATCGGATCGATTTCAAGTATTCTCCTTGGTGCGGCTCCACCTTCGATGAGGCGGAACAGCAGTTCGCACGCTTCGAAACCGAGTCGTTCCTGGTTCTGCGCCACACTGCTCAACGGAGGGGTCGAGAGGGAGCATTGCAATTCGTCATTGTTGATGCCGATCACCGCGACCGTATCCGGGACGTTGATTCCGGCCAGTCGGCACGCTTGCAGGACACCAACTCCCGGCATATCGTAGCAGGCCAGAATGCCGATCGGTTTGGGCAACTTCTTGAGCCAGTCGGTCAGTTTCGAATAATCACTACCCCACGAAGAAAATGCCTGGTCGTCGTTCGGCAACTCGAACAGGTGTGCATTTCCTACCGCCTCAAGAAAGGCGTCACGCCGCCGGTCCGAAAAGGGCCGCCCTTGGATACCGACGTATCCGAAGTGCGCAAATCCTTTCTCAATCAAGTGTTGTGCGGCCAATTGCGAGCAAGCGACATGATTCGAGATGACCGTCGGCACGCCGGGGTGTCTGTTTTCGCTCAGGTCGACCACGTGCGCGCCGGTCGCGAGGGCGATTCGGCAGCTTTTCCCGGTCCGGTCACGGACGATGATCCCGTCACCCTTCATGGTTTTCAGCCAAGTCGGCGGCGGCGAGTCGAGCGTTCGTTCTTCGTAAAAAAGCGTGCATGCCGGCCGGTTCCGTAAACTCCGACCGATTCCCCGGATGATACCGCGACCATACGTGTTCATCGTTTCGATGATAACCGCGATGTTGTAGGACATGATGAACGAACAAATCGGAGACGTGAGTTGGAACCGGACCGCTCAAATTGCGGATTTCGCGCTCGAACAGGATTTTATACTGGAAACGCGATGAGAACGAACATTTGGTCAAGTCCGCCTGCCGCACTCACTCTCCTCTAACTTCTGTTTGTATAATGACATAAACGGATCGTTCGGGCGGTAGGCGGTTATTCGCGGGAGGATTCTCAGGCCGTTTACGGTATAAAGGCCCGACCGCATGGGAATGATGCCTTACGAGCCGGGCATTCTTTACACCGAAGCCGTTTGAGTTTTCCGATCAAACCGCCTGTTTACCTACGGAAGACAGACTCCCGAATCGTCGGCTTCGGGAAATATCAATGGTTTTCAGCATACAAACCGGGAATGGTCTGCCCGGATGGCCGACAGGCGGCCAAGTCGCGTTTTTTTGGGCTTGCTCCTTGCATACCGGCCCGGCCCGGCATAAAATGTCGGTGTTTTCTCATTCCTTTCCCTTCATTCCTTATCCTCCACACGATGGACAATCTTCACGAAGAGTGCGGCGTTGCGGCGATTTATCATCTTCCCGGAGGCGCGGACTCGCCGCTCTGCCCGGCCCAGGGGCGTGAAGCTGTTTCCCAGTTGATTCCCCGAATGTTGCTCGATCTCCAGAACCGAGGGCAACTGGCGGCCGGTTTTACGACGTATTCTCCGAATCGCAAACAACTTATCGACACTTACAAAAACGTCGGAAGCGTCACCGAGGTTTTCCAGGTCACCCATCGGACCGCCTTTCACGAACTGATGAACCAATACGCCGGTCGTGCCGCGATCGGCCATGTCCGGTATGCGACCTGCGGCCGCGACGACCACAGTTACGCCCAACCGTTCGAGCGGCACCATATCAAAAAGCACAAATGGTTCAGCTTCGCCTTCAACGGCAGGCTCGCCAATTACGATGTGCTGCGGGAAGCCCTGCTCGACGATCACAATACCTACCTGGCCCGGGAAACGGATACGGAAATCATCATGCACTACATCTGCGCCGCCCTTTCCCCGCAGGTGGAATCGGATCTGCTGGCAGTATGTCGATACATGGCCCAAGGATTCGACGGCGCGTACTGTCTGGCGCTCCTCAATGCGCACGGCGACATGCTCATCGCCCGCGATCCGCTCGGCATGAAGCCCCTTTGTTACGCGATCGAAGGCAACCTGTTCGCGGCGGCCAGTGAAAGCGTCGCCCTGTTCAATCTCGGTTTTGCGGAAGAAAACATCAAAAACGTCGAGCCGGGGCAGGCGATCATCGTCAATGAACAGGGAATTCGTTTCGAGCGCTTCGCGGAGCCGAGACCGACGGCGCACTGTTTTTTCGAATGGGTCTATTTCGCGAATGTGGCCAGTACGCTCGACGACCGAAGCGTTTACATGGCCCGAAAAAATCTCGGGGAAGAACTTGCCCGACTGGAGCGGAACGACGGTACTGTCCCGATCGACGGGGACACGATCGTCGTGCCCGTTCCCGATACAAGCAAGGCGGCGGCCGATGCGATGGCTTACGCGCTTGGAGTGCCAAGCCTGGAAGGGCTCATTCGAAACCGATACAGCGGGCGGACTTTTATCGAAGGCGGGGAATACCGGCTCCGCAAGGCCGAAACGAAATACACGCCGCTTCGAGAAGTTCTTGAAGGGAAACGGGTCCTGCTTGTCGATGATTCCATCGTCCGTTCGACCTCGATGCGAGTCCTTTTGCAGAGAATACGCGAATTGGGGAAAGTCAAGGAAATCCATGTCCGGGTCGCCTGTCCGCCGATTATCGCCCCCTGTTTTTACGGGGTCGATATGTCCACCTTCAACGAACTGTACGCCCCTTCTTACATCGAACCCCACACGCCGATTGATTCCTGGTGCATTTCACGGGAGATCGAAGATCGGATGGCGGCCGATCTGGGGGCGGATTCGCTCCGATATCTCCCGGTCGAATCGATTCCCCATGCCGTCGGATTCAAGCCGGAATCGCTTTGCCAGGCATGTATTACAGGAAATTATCCCACTCGATGGGGAAAGCATCTTTACGAGATCGCCATCGATACCTATTGGGATATTCGCGATGGAAAGGTGTCCCCGGAGCATGTTTCTCAAAAAACGTCCGGAGGCTCGTGAGCATACCGTCAACGGACTCCGGTCGCTGCGCTACGCTTTGTTACCGGTTTCTGTTTTGGACCGTTGAAAATGCGTGTTCGACGGATTGATCTGGAAAAAAATCCCCGTATCGGGTATGCTCCCCCGGTATGCGTACCATTTTCCCCGCAATTCGTGTTTTGCCGCTCCTTTGCCTGCTTCTGCTCGCGGAAACGCAGATTGCATGCCGGATGCGCAACCCACTGCGCAATCCGCTCAAACCCCTGACTGAAAACATGTTGCGGAGCGGCGATCTTTCCCGTGAAGGGAATGCGGCCATGGCCCAGGGCAATTGGGAAGAAGCCGAGTCGAAACTCCGTGAAGCGGTCCAAATCAATCAAAAAGAGGGGGAACTGCGGATTCATTACGCCGAAGCGCTTTGGATGCGCGGAAAACGGGGGGAATCGATAGCGCAATTGCTCGAAGCGGCCAAAACGCCGAAAGGATTCGACTCGGTCCGCTTGATGGAGCTGGATGCTTCCCTTGCGGAAAAATTGATCGTGCTCGGACAATACGAAACGTCGATTTCCTGGGCGAATCGATGTATCCGGGAGGCGCCGAAGGATTTCCGTGGTTGGCAACTTCGCGGCCGGGCGTTGTCCCATATCGGCGAACAACGTGCGGCCCAGGGGAAAATCGAAGAGTCCGACGGCATTTATCTGGAATCGCGAAACGATTATTTCAAGGCGCTCTCGCTCGCGCCTCCGGAAAACCGCGACTTGCTGCCGGAGCTGGCGCAGCTCCAAATGAAAATGCGGCAACCGGAACACGCGCTGGCCAGTTGGCAAAATCTACGGCGATTGTATACCCGGGGCACGGAACCGGTGAACGTACTTGTCGGCGAGGCGGAAACACTGTTGATGCTGGGACGATGCGCCGAAGCGGCCGACCGATTGGCAATCGCATCCGTGCATGATCCCGCAAACCTGACCCTTTGTTTGCGTCGCGCCGAGATCGAGATCGAAACCGGGCGATTCGAACAGGCCGACCAGACGCTCCAACATGCCTACCGCCTGGCGCCGAACAACCCGGGCTGGGGCGATCTGCACAACCGGCTGCGTCTCGCCCTGAACCATCGGCTGCCCAGCCGGTAGTCGCTCCGTTTTTATGCTGTAAACGGCCTGAAACCGTTCCCGCGTACAATCCCGCACATAACCGCCTGCCGCTCGAACGATCCGTGTAAATACTTGTATTAACAAAAGTTGTGAGCAAGTGAGTGCGGCAGGCAGACGTGACCAAACGTCCGTTTTCATCGCGTTGCCCGTATAGCCGTTTGCAGTTGGGCGAGCGCCGTTTCGGCGACCGTGAGTTGAGCCCGGAGATCGGCAAGCGAGTTGCGTTCCGCTTCCACGACGTGCGCAGGCGCCTTCTTGGGAAAATCACCGGCCAGTTTCGTTTCTTTCAAACGGATGAACCCGCGAAGTTTCTCGATTTCCTTCCCCTTCTTCGCAATCTCGACGTCGAGATCGATCAACTCGGCCAGGTCGACGATCAATTCCATCCCGGACAGCGCGACGGTCGATGCGAGTGGCGGGGTCCGAACGTCCGTTCCCCAATCGGTCGCCCGGGCTCCGGCCATCGAGAGAAAATACNNCATCGGTTTGAGCAACGCGACGACCGGCCCGGCACAACGGACGGCGAACGCAATCTCGGTTTTCGGCGGAACATTCCGACCGGCACGGACTTCACGGACGGCACGGAGCAGTTCCTGAAAAACCGCGAAACGTTCCTCGACCGTCGTGTCAATCAATGATTCGTCGACCTCCGGCCAAGGAGCGATCGCGACGCTCTCGGCAGCCGGGCGG
>DOMV01000071.1 GCA_003509805.1 Planctomycetaceae bacterium | reverse complement strand
CTACTATTGGATGGCACTTTCATAGCACCACTCGTTTCTTGGTTGACGCTATTATCGTTGCGCAGTCGTAAGTGGTGATACGGCAATGGTTTTCGCCAATACCCACGGTTTCTGCCTACGGTTTTTTTGACCTCGAACTCTTGGCGTCAGGACGCCCAGTTTTACGCCGTGTGGCGTTATCGGGCGAGACTTGGCCTACTCGCCGCGACGTTTCGCCCACGTCGCGTTTCGAGCCGGAAGTCGTATTTGGGCCAACCTCCCCTCCGGCGCCCACGTCGGCCCGTTTTCGCGGCGAACCGTTCAGGACAGGTATTTGGAAAATTCGTCCAACGATCGGCAGGTCGCGGCATGGACGGCCCAAGAGTCCAGAACCACCTTGTCCTTCGCGTCGCGAATCTTCTGCTCGACGGATTTCGATACCTTTTTGAAACGGGCCCGCAGGAAAGTCAGGATCGTTTCGGCCTTCTCTGTCAACGCCTTTGCTTCAGCCTTGGCTTCACCTCTGGCCTCGCCCTCGGCGACGCCTTCGTCATACTTCTCCTCGAAAATCGTCTTAATCATAAACTTCTCCTTGTCCCGGAACACGGGTTTCAGGGCCTTGCCGAGCGCCGCCGCGTCCAACCGGCGGTTGTGGGCGGCAAACACTTTCGTAATGAAATCCAGCGATTTCTGCGTCAATTCGATCTGATCTTCTTCGTCGACAATTTCCAGCAGCGGCAGCAGGGCATCGCCAAAATCATCGCCTCCGTCCTCGGTCATCTTTTTCAAAATCCCCAAAGCCAGCCGCAGCACCGGCCCGCCGATCAACTTGCCGAACTCCCAAGCGGGCAAGTCGACAACGTCGTATTCGATCTCCGGCACGCGGCCCACCGGATTGCCGTTCGCGTCCTTCGGCAACGAGTCGGCCATCATCGGATACCGGCCCCGATGCGGCTTTTTGCCCGTCCGCAAAACGAGAAAATACGGGGCCGACAGAACCTTTTTGCCTTCCTTTGCTTCGGCGTCCCAAATCCCGCTGATGTATTTGTGCAATTTTCTCGGTATTTTTTTCAAACTCCCGCTCTGGTGCTCGAAAATGATGACCGCCATGAGGTCGCCCCGGCCGTTTTTGAGCGGGCACTGGAAAACAAGGTCGACGATCCGCTCGCTGCCGTCCTTGCCAACGTAATGAGTCGGGGCGGGCTTGATCTTCCGCAAGTCGATCTGGGCGACGAACTTGGGATCGGCGTAGTTCGCCAAAAAGTCTGCGAAGACGAGAACTCGCCCGAACATCGACTTGACGAAAACGTCAAAAATGTTCCCGCTTTTCTTGGGTTCGCTTTTCGGCTTGGGCTTCAATTCCGACTTCTTCATCAATCCATTATAATGTCAAAATGGCGAAAAAACAAGACGTAAAATCCCGACAAATCAGCCGTCCAACAGACCGTCCACGAAACACAAAACGGCCCTTGGAGCAACGAAACTCCAAGAGTCGGCGGAGATGGTTTAAAATTTCGCCCATTCTCGGCGCACGGGGCCGAATCGGGTAGAATCATTGAAACGAGATTGTTTCCTTGCTTTTCTTTCCCAAATCCCATGCAACAAAAAACGTACAAAATCTGTCAAAGCTGTGCCATGCCGCTCAAACAAGACCCGGAACATGGCGGCACCGAAGCCAATGGCACGAAATCGCCGATGTATTGCAGTTATTGTTACAAAGACGGCAAGTTCACCGACGACTTCAAAACCGCCGGGGAGATGCAGGAGTTCTGCAAAGCGAAGCTCGTCGAAATGAAGTTCCCGCGAATCGTCGCCTGGCTCTTTACCCGCGGAATTCCGAAACTCGAACGCTGGAAATCGATGTCGAAAAAATCGCCTCCGGAAATGTTGACCGATTTGGGGCAGGCGATCATCGACTCCAAAACGATTACGATTAAAGGATATCCGTTTGAACCGTCCATCGCTCATCGGGATCGCATCGTTGACGCTCGCGAGATCGTCAATGTTGATGTCGAATCATGGCCGCCGACGATTCAAGTCGAGAAGGAATTGATTCCGTTATCGGCGGATCAGAAGGATGAGTTGGCGAGGTTCGCCGATGACAACGCCGTTCCGACGGTCTCTCGGTCTGATATCTGGAGCTGGATTCTTGCGCCGTTTTTGGACACGGAATATACCGAAAAAACCGACGAACGGCTTCGCGGGCTTTTGACGGAGTACGGGCTCGGGGAACAGGAAGTCAGGTCGTTGCGGCAGGAAGTGGAAACGCAAATGCTCGAATACAACGCCATGCTTTGGGAATGGGTACACCTCGACATGTACGATGTACTGAGGGCGATGAGAGCAAAATACGACAAAACGGAATTCGAGAGATTTTTCCGAAAAGCAATGAGTATCGCTCTTTCCGAAAAACGGATTGGAGTGCGTGAAGAAATGCCGGAACAATAATCGTAACACAAGGAGTCCGCCATGCAAATCAGCGTAACCCATAATCCTGCGTCAGAAACACTCGATAATCTCGGTTGCCGTTCGTGGCCGATCTGGGCAAAGGAGCCATCGACGTTTCCGTGGCATTACGACGAACAGGAGACATGCCTCATTCTCGACGGTAAAGTAACGGTCACGCCCAACGGTGGTGAGCCGGTCACGTTCGGCAAAGGCGATCTCGTCGTTTTCCCGCAAGGTATGGGTTGCACTTGGAACGTGCAGGAAGCCGTGAGGAAACATTATAAATTCGGCGAATAACTTTCAAACGTCCTCCGCCATGCCACAAAACTCGTTTCATCTGAAGGAATTGATTTCCTCCGACCAAATCGAAAAACGGGTTGCGGAACTCGCACAGCGAATTTCCGAAGATTTCGCAACTAAAATTGAAGCCGACGGCAAGCCGCTCGTTCTGCTCGGCGTTCTCAAGGGCGGCTTCATGTTCCTGGCCGACTTGGCGCGGCGAATGTCCGTGCCGGTCGAGATCGAGTTTGCGTCGATGAGCAGTTACGGAAATGGCCTGGAGTCGTCGGGGACGGTCGATTTGCGGCTTTCGCCCTCCGTCGATCCGGCCGATCGCCGGGTCTTGATCGTGGAAGACGTTATCGATACAGGCCGCTCATTGGTAACGCTAATCGAACACTTGCGTTCGCTCCAGCCGCAGGAAGTCCGGGTTTGTGCCCTTCTCGACAAGCCGGAAGCGAGAGTTGTTGATATGCCTATCGATTACGTTGGGTTTGAAATCCCCTTGAAATTCGTGGTCGGCTACGGCCTCGACGCCGCCCAGCAATATCGTGCGCTCGACGGAATTTACGAACTGGAAATGCCATGATCCTCCGCGAGATCGACGCGAAGCACATCCTGACTCGTAGCAAGCTCAGGGACGACGGCTACACGATCAATCCCTACGTCGGTTGCCAGCATGCCTGTGTTTATTGTTACGCCTGCTTCATGAAGCGGCTCACGAACCATGATGAGCCGTGGGGCGAGTTCGTCGACGTGAAAATCAACGCCGCCGAACTTTTCGTACAGGATTTTCGCAAGGTCAAAGACGGCGAAGGAGCTTTTCTGGGCAGCGCGACGGATGCGTATCATCCGCTTGAAAGCGAGTATGAACTGACGCGGAAAATCCTGCAAAAGATTGTCGTTGTACAAAAAAGCAGCCTGATTCCCAAGGAGTTTTCCGTTTCGATTTTAACCAAATCCGACCTCGTGCTGCGGGACATCGATTT
>DOMV01000494.1 GCA_003509805.1 Planctomycetaceae bacterium | reverse complement strand
ATTCGACGCCGTACCGGAACGCCTGCCCGCCGGAAACAACACTGCCCGAAGGGTAAACGAGCGGTTGAGCGGACGGCGTTTATACTGGAAACACGATGAAAACGAACATTTGGTCAAAGTCCGCCTAGTCAAGTCAGCTTGCCGCACCTGATCGTCCCAACTACCTGTCATACAATCACTTAAACGGATCGTTCGGACGGCAGGCGATGGCGCGAGGGAGGATTGTCCCGCCGTTTACGGTATATAATACGTTACAAACCGGGCCAAGAGGGATTTTTTCGACGGAATGAACACGATTGTCAGGATGGGGGTATCCCGTCCATTCCGTCCCGTTGAGACGGGCGCAAAACGTCGCGCCTTATCCAAAATGCCACGAAATCTCTTCTGTTCAACCAGACTGCCAACTCGTCTCTTACAACCGGTCGATCAGCATTTTGGCCGTATAGTTGCCGCGAACGATCAACGGCTCATTCGGTTTGTCGGGCGTGAAAATCGCCAACGCGGGAACCGATTCGGGCCCGAGCGTATTCAGCAGGGCTTTCGCTTCTTCCGACCGGGTGATGTTCGCTTGCAGGGAAACAAGACCGCGACGGTCGATTTCCGAAAGAACCGTTTGCGATTCGAGCACGGTCGCTTCGAGCACCTTGCAATTGACGCACCAATCGGCGGTGAAATCGACCAGGACGGTTTTTTTCCGGTCAAGCAGGTTTTCGACAAGCCGTCCATGCGTGTAAAACGCCCAGTGTTCCCGGTTGCCGACACCGGCCCAATCGTTAAGCCGATTTCGCATGGCACGTTCGAGCGTGCAGGGATTCGACACACCCGGAATTTCGAACGAAAAAAAGGCGGCCGTCGCCAGGACCGCGATTGCCCGGACCCAGGCGAAAAAACGTTTTGAGACCGGAATTGTTCCATACCGCAGGCGGCCGATCGTCCAGCAGGCGAACCAAACGGCGAAAAGGACGGCGATCATCGGGACGATGCGTGCCAATTCGATGAAGTACAGGATCCAAACGACCGCGATCAAAAGGCAGAATCCCATGGTCTTTTTGAAGGAGTCCATCCATTCGCCCGGTTTCGGAAGGAAACGCAGCAGTTCGGGTACGGCGCCGATCAGCAGGTAGGGAAAGGCCATTCCGAGGCCGATGGTCGCATAAAGCAGAAAAACCTGCGGCGTTTGACCGGCCCGGATTTGTGCATCGGCCCAACCGATCGCGGGAGAAAGCATGGGCGCCCCGCAGGGAATCGCGAGCAACGTCGTGATGATTCCCTTGAAATAGGCCCCGGTAAATCCTTCACGCTGCATCAGTTCGACGCTTTTGCCGCGTCCGAGGAAGGCCGGCGCGGAAAGTTCCCAGATATCCATCAGCGAAAGGGCCATTGCGAAAACGACGACGCACATGAGTATGTTGAACAACGAGAACGTAAAAAGTTTGCTCAAACCGACGCTCATTGCCGCAAGTGCCAGGAAGACCGAAAGGAGACCGAGCGAATAGACAAGATTGAGTGCAAACGCACGGCGGCGACTTTGCCCGGCCTGTTCGAAAAACGAGAGGATTTTGAGCCCGATGACCGGGAGGACACAAGGCATGACATTGAGAATCAAACCGCCGAGCAGGGCGCACAACAAGGCCGTGCTCAGGCCGCCGATTTTTTCCGATTCGCGGGGTTCCAAGCCGTCAAGGAATCGGCTGTAATCACCGGTATTCTTTTGTTTTACGGCAAGTTGCCCGGAGTCCGGGACGGCCGGAGCCGCCGAATCGGTCACGGTCGAATCGGTTGCGGCCAAGGCGGCTGCGTTTGAGGGGGGCGCCGGTGGCGCCACGGGATCGAACCAGAATTCCCGGGGCACTTTTTCCGCCGCGGCAAGGAGCGGAGCCGGATCGTCATCCTCTTCTTGCGCGGTCCACGGGATGGTAAACGGCGGCAAACAAACGCCGCCGGGGCCGCTTTTGCAAATTTGTCCCGTCAACGAGCCGGTGATCGGTACGGTGACCGGAGCGGACGGGTTTTCCGCCGATTTAATCGGAATCAGCCAAACAACGTCGCCCGAAAACGATTCGAGAGGAACGTCGTAGTATTCATACTCTTCAACCGTCGGCGTCGACGTCGGCCGGATCGGGCCGTCGAAAACGGTTTCCTCGCCGTCCAACGTCAAGCGAGCCGGAATGGTCGCCCCCGCTTGTTGCGAAAACGCGTAAAGATGCCACTCCGGATCGATCGTCGCCCGCAACACAAGATAGGGGGCCTGATAGGAAACCGCAATATCGATCCGGCTCTGTGTCGCCGCCCCCACACCGGAGTTCCCGAACAGGCCGATATCGCCGTAAAGTTCGTCCAACGATTGCGCAGGGGAAGATGTCGCACAAAGAAACAGGAAAACAATAAATAAAATGCGTCGCGTCATCGTTGTCTCACATGTCCAATCCGTTACCTGACCTTGCCCCGCGGGCGGGGAATCCCAACCGCCCCCCGTATCTTTCAATATAATAGGCGTTTTTCTTTTTTAACAGTCTCCCCTCCATCACCCTCGTGATCCGGTTACTGCGATCCGTTCCCTGCTTTCCGGTGCGACGTTCCGGGCTTGTGCGACGGCGACGGTCCGACTAGAATGACGGGCATGGACATTCTTTTTTTCGACAGGCGTATCCTGCTGCTGCTCCCGGTCCTGCTGATCCCGTTTCTCACGGCGGCACTGGGTTTTCGCGCCTTTCCGACCCGCCGGCTGGTCCTGTTCCTGCTCATCCCGGCGGTCATGTCGTCGTTGCTGTTCCTGAGCGGTCGTTCCTGGATCGCCGTCGCCGCCGCCGATCTCGTCATTGTCATTTTTTTCGTCCATGATTTATTGACGCTCCCGCTGCACCGTTCGGCCGTCGCCGTCGAGCGGCGGACGGCACGGATCGTCTCGATTGCGAAACGCCACCCGATCACGCTGCGTGTCGAAAACCGTTCGAACCGCCCGGTCACGCTCACGATTCGCGACGATCTCGACGAAGGATTCGAAGCGGAACCGGAGGAATTCGCGGAACGGACGATTCCCCCGCGCCACGCCGAATTGCTCGAATACCAGGTCCGCCCGTTGCGACGGGGCAATATCCGGCTCCACTGCGTCTTCCTTCGTTTCGAGAGCGTGTTCGGACTCTGGCGGCGCTACGTGCGCATTCCCTGTGAAAGCGACCTGCATGTTTATCCCGACATGCAACAGCTCGACCAGTACGAAATCCTCGCCCGGAGCGACCGGCTCGCGCAGCTCGGGGTCCGTTCGGTTCGCCGGATCGGTCAGGACAACGATTTCGAACGGCTTCGCGATTACATGATCGACGACAACTTCAAACAGATCGACTGGCGGGCGACGGCGAAACGAAACAAGTTGACGGTCAAGGATTTCCAGGCGACACGGAACCAGCGGCTCATTTTCATGATTGATTGCGGCCGGATGATGATGAACCGGACCGGTGAGGGAATGTCGCTGCTCGATCATTCCTTCAACGCGATGCTGATGTTGGCGTATGTCGCGCTTCGACAAGGGGATGCCGTCGGGATGATCTGTTTTTCGAACCGGCTGATCCGGTATGTCGCCCCGCAATCGGGCCGATTCCAGATGAACCGGCTCCTGCACGGGGTGCACGACATCTTTCCCGAGTCGGTCGAAACCCGGTTCGACGACGCCTTTTATTACCTGGGCGCCCATTGCCGCAAACGCAGTCTGGTCGCGTTGATCAGCAACGTCAACGATCCGGTGAACACGGAACGCATCCGGCGGCACCTGACCCGGTTGGTCGGCAAACACCTGCCGATGGGGGTGTTCCTGCGGGATTCGGCGCTGTTCCGGCCGATGCGTCCTTTCGAAGAATCGCTCCGGGAACTGCGGGAGGACACGCGGATCGAGGACCGTTCGATCAAGATGGCCCTCGTGACCGGCAAGGCGGACCGGGCGGTCGCGGACCGGGAAATGTGGAAGGCCGCCGCCGCGGCCGAGATCATCAATACGCGGCACAAGACGCTGGCCGACCTGGGCGCCGCGGGGACGATCACCCTCGATCTTTTTCCCGAAGAACTGACCGCCCCGATGATAAACAAATATCTCGAAATCAAGGCGAGGCATTTATTGTAGCGGACAGCCCGGTCGTCAGCCGATCGTGGGCAACCATTTCCGAATGACGGAGATCAGCTTTTCGGCATGGATCGGTTTGCTGCAATAATCGTCCATACCCGACAGGAAGCACCGGGACTCGTCGCCATCCGTCGCATTGGCCGTCAGCGCGATGATCGGAATGCGCCCCCGGTGTGCCGGGGACCTGGTTTCCTGCCCCCGCTCCATCCGGCGTATCATGTCCGTCGCCTGGAATCCGTCCATGATCGGCATCTGGCAGTCCATCAGGACCAGGGAAAACACCCTGGCCGCAACCGCTTCACAAACCTTCTCCCCGTGTCCCGCGATTTCGTAGCGGAAACCGGCCTGGGCCAGGATTTCCGAAACGACGATTTGGTTCACGCGATTGTCCTCGGCGATCAAAA
The DNA here is from genome assembly GCA_003509805.1 of Planctomycetaceae bacterium. Classification (GTDB taxonomy): domain Bacteria; phylum Planctomycetota; class Planctomycetia; order Pirellulales; family Thermoguttaceae; genus UBA8133. Next base: position 8,015 of record DOMV01000494.1, on the reverse strand, counting down.
TGACCGGCGTCCCGTCGTCGCAGGTTTCCGCCGCCATGTCGTCGACATCCCTTTCCACGGAAAAATCGTCGAGTATCTTCTGGAACGTGCGCTCTTTGACCCACGTTTGCTTCATGGTCTGCAAAAGATCTGTCCGATCCGCCCCGACGATCACCTTGTCGGTCAGGACGCTCAGGACGCTGTTGAACAGGGTGGAACCGGTCAACGGCTTACCGATGATCTTGTCGACGTACCGGAGGGGTATGGACGGTCCCTCGAATTCGTTCGACAGCGGAGTCAGCAGGATCATGCCGATTGCCAGGAAATCGTCGCAGGAGGCGATTTCTTCGGCCAATTCGATCCCGGGCGAACCCTCCAGGTCGTTGTCGATAATCACGAGCCGGAAAGGCCGGGCGTCGGCATGGGCGCATTTCAGCATCGCCAACGCCTCCGCTTTGTTTCGGGCGATAGCGACCAGCATCCCCCATTCGTTCAGTTGGTGCCGCAGGACGTCGTTGAGGACGATATTGTCGTCGACCACCAGTACCGGTATATCCTTGAACTCCAACGAACCGTGCCGCAAGACGTTTTCCACGGTTTCGGCGTCTTGTTCCGCCTGCAACGGGACGGTGAACCAGAACGTGGAACCGCCGTGTTCGTTCGTCCTGTGGCCGATATCGCCGCCCATGAGTTGAACCAGTTCCTTGGAGATCGCCAACCCGAGGCCCGTACCGCCGTATTTCTTCATGTGCGAGGCGTCGACCTGGGAAAAGGAATGGAACAGGCGGTGGGCGCTTTCCTCCGGGACGCCGATTCCCGTATCGGAAACCTCGAAACGCACCATGCAGTACGATTTTTTGTCCACGTCAAACCACGTTTCCACGGCGACGACCAGCTTGACGCCGCCTTTCGACGTGAATTTGACGGCGTTGCCGATGAAGTTCACCAGGATCTGCCGTATCCGGTCGCCGTCTCCGACGACGTGGCGCGGCAAGCCCGAGAGGAACAGGCCGCACAATTCCAGGTGGCTGTCCTGCGCCTTGGCGGCAAGGATCCCCAACACCGACTCGACCATTTCAATCAGGTCGAAAGGAGCGTCGATGATTTCCAGTTTGCCCGCTTCGATCTTCGAAAAGTCGAGGATATCGTTGATGAGCGTCAACAGATACGTTCCCGAAGCCTGCGCCAACTGCGCATAGTTCCGCTGCCGGTCGTCCAAATCGCTGTGGAGCAGCAGGTCCGTGAGGCCGATGACGCCGTTGAGCGGCGTCCTGATCTCGTGGCTCATCGTGGCCAGGAACTGACTCTTGGCGATGCTGGCTTCTTCCGCCTGCTGGCGGGCCATTTTCAAGGCTTCCAGCGTTTGCAGGGTTTTCGTGATGTCCAGGACCGCCATGACCAGCGCCATCACGTTTCCGTGTTCGTCGAAAACGGAAGCGATATTCAAGTCGACGTCGATCAATCCGCCGTCCTTCCGGAGAAGCTGTGTAATCGTACGATACTTTTCCAGCCGCCCGGAAACGATTCGCTTCCTCAGTATCTCGAAATTCCGATATCGCTTGATCTTGTTCGGATACAGCATCACGACGTCGTTTCCGAGCAGGTCTTTTTCCTCGTAACCCATGATTTCCAGCAGGGCGCTGTTGACGAAAACGATGCGCTGGGCCGGATCGGTGAAAAGGATCGGGACATTGCTGTTCAGGAGAATCGCCTGCATGGTCGATTCGCTCTTCTTGAGTTCCCGGGTCCGCTCCCTGACCTTCATTTCCAGTTCGTTCCGGTGCCGTTCCTGGGCTTCTTCGTCGGCCTTGCGGTCGGTAATGTCGCGGATGATGCAGACGGCGGCGGTCACGTCACCGTCTTCGGAAACAACCGGATGGCAGGAATGTTCCTGCCACTGTCCGGGCAGGAAAGCATCGTCTTCGGGTTGTTGGTGGACAAAGACCACCGCCTCCCTGTTCGTGAAAACCTTGTACACTTCGCAGTACGGGCAGGGACCGTCCAGGCCCGTGATTTCATAACACTTCCTTCCCGCGAGGGGGAGACCGCACCCCCGGAGTGCTTCGAAGGCGGGATTGGCGCGGAGGATCGTAAAGTCGGAATTGATGATGAAGACGCTGTCGCGGATGCTGGAAAAAATGTCGTTGACCAGCAATTCCTGCGATTTGATCTGATGGGCGTATTCGATCACCTGCGTGACGTCCCGGAGCGTTTCAAGAGCCCCGATCACTTCTTCGCCCCGATCATCGAACAAGGGAGCGGCATGAACGGCGATGTATCGTTTCAACCCTTCATCGAAGAATTGCGCCGTGACGGCGGTTTTCGTCCGGAAGACTTCCGCGACGGGGCATTGCTTGCAGATTTTGGATCGGCCGCGAATCCGCTGATAACAAATGTGGCCGGCCAGCGGTCGTCCGTCGTTGTACATTTTTTCGACGACGGCGTTCGAACGTTTGATCACATACCGGCAATCAAGGAGCAAAACGCCGTCGATCGAATTGTCGAGCAGTTCCGCCAGTTGCCGCTCCCGCTCCTGTTGCGCCTGGAGCAGCCGCTCCCGGTCGGCCAGGACGAGATCGTATCCCAGCGCCCCGACGAGATGCCCTTCGTCGTTTCGAATCGGTTCGAAATGGATTTCGACCTGGTTCCTCTCGTTGATGACGATCAGCTTGTCCGCGACGCCCTGCAAGGCACGGCGATAATAGACGGCGATGCCGGGATCGAAGGAAAACAGTTCGTCGACGGTTTTTCCAAGGCAGTCGGCGCTGGAATAATCGACGAGCTCCAGCAGCTTGCCGCCGATGAGCGTGACCCTGGCCTCGACATCGATGACCAGGATGGACATTCGATGATTGCAGAGGAGTCTTTCCAGAATATCACTGCCGGACAACAGCGTGTGTGTCGAGTGGAAAAGCATGTTACAACCCCGTTTTCACCACCACCATCATACCAACTGATGTTACTCGTTTTCATCAAAGGAGTCAAACCGAGTCGTCGATTTTCAAGCGTGATTCGACCACTTCTTTATTCTTTACGTAGGATTCTTTTATACCGAAGCCGGCCCGAAGTAACGCGACAAGTCCAATACATTACACGCTAATATATCACACAAAATGAGTTGCGTCATTTGGCGGAATCGTCGCCGAGCCGAAATCGCAGTATAAAAACAGACACGATGACGTTCAACTATAGAGTTTTTCCTCAAAAAAAGCAACTAAAGAAGGTAGGAAACGGTATTCCGGTTTCTTTTTATGAAATACAACCCCTACAAGAGTCATAAACGGTAATGAAGGAACGCGCGCATTACCGTTCCGTGAAAAAAACTTTGAACGTAGCGGCGACGGAGGAGGCTGCGCCGCATTTCAACCATACGGTGCGCAGGGACGGCTTCCCTTGAAAAAACCTTCCGGGTAACCTGCCGTGACGAAAACCCGGCGGCCACTCTTTCCCGGCGGGTCCGGGACTGGTGTGTCCGATGTTTCGTGGTACAATGACGTGGCGTGATGACACCGTACGATGACACCTCGCGATGACTCCGCACGGGGGGCGGCGGTTTTGATCGTCGTTTTGGGGTCGGTTTTGATCGTCTTCGTTTTTCCCCGGCAAGTCCCGAAGCACAACGCGACCTTATTGGAAAACCTTCTTGCAAAAACATGATCGCCATGAACCAGGATCGGCCCCGCCGCGTGATTTTGAAAATTTCCGGTGAATGTTTCTGCCCTCCTTCGGAACGAGGGATTTCCATGCAATCGGTGATGCACCTTGCCGGGCAGGTGGCCCGGGTGGCTCAAAAGGGAGTTCAAATCGCGATCGTCATGGGCGGCGGAAACATCCTTCGCGGCGCCCAGTTCAAGGCGAGCAATGCCGCGATCCAGGCTTCGACCGCCCATTACATGGGAATGCTCGCGACCGTCATCAACGGTCTGGCCCTCCAGGATGCGATCGAATTGGTCGGGCAGGAAACCCGGTTGATGACGGCGCTGCCGATGGAGGTGGTCGCCGAACCGTACATCAGGAGACGCGCCCTCCGGCACTTGGAGCGGGGCCGGATTATCCTGCTGGCCGGGGGAACCGGGAGCCCGTTCGTGACGACCGATACCGCGGCCGCCCAGCGGGCTCTTGAATTGAACGCCGATTGCCTGCTCAAGGCGACCAAAGTCGACGGCGTTTACAGCGACGATCCGGAAAAGAACAAAGCCGCGACTTTTTACGACACGATCACCTACGAGGCGGTACGGCGGCAAAACCTGCGGGTGATGGACCCCGAATCAATCGCCAAATGCGCCGAACACGGGATGTCGATCATGGTTTTCAATTACCGCACCGAAGGAAATCTCGAACGCGCCCTGCTCGGAGAACGGATCGGAACGTTGATCGGGAAGTAGGCCGTGCGCAGTCCACGCGCCGCTCGACACGGTGTTGACGCGCCGGCGGCTGCGCCGCTCGACTCAACTATTTCTGCTGATGCCGCGACGCGAGCAAAATGAATATAAAGACGGCGATAAGCGGCGATAATGAAATGAGAATCGTCATGTCAATCATCCAAGACCCCGGGACCCTGTTTCGACACGTCCGGTTTCGACACGTCCGGTTTCGGCATGCCACGTTTCAGCGTGTCAAGTCGGCGATATAAAAGCTGCCGTAGGTGTGGACGCGGTCTTTTTGGTGCAATTCGGCCGCCTTCTCGGGGTGCATGGTCAGCAGTTCGCCCAGCATGCGATTTTTACCGTCGCGCACGACCGGCACGGAATCGATATACTCCGTCCGCAGGCCGCCGCTTCGCCAAAGGATTCGCGTTTTCTCCGCAGCCCGTTCGAGAATGGCGTCCCATTCGGCCACCAGGGCGTCGTACAAGTGATGCGAGAGCCAGTCCATGTGATCGAGCAGGACGAAACGCGATATTTTGACATCATGCGTTCGCAGGAACCCTTCGACGGTCGCCGTGTGTACGCTGATCCGATCGACCAGGCCCGCCTTGAGTTTGTCGAAATTCTCCCGTTCCAGGTATTCCGGACAACAGGTCGGCGTGTAGGAACCGGTCGCGTAAACCCTCCAGAAATAGTTGTCCCGGATCGACAGGGTCCCCAAGACGGCGTCCAGGCAATCTTCGATGAATTTGACGATTCCGCCCGGGTATTGCTTGTCGATCTGCATCCGCTGGGCCTTGGGAACGCCGAGCATGGACAGGGTCGTATCGCGGTTGAAGATGAAACGGATGAGGCGCGACCAGAGGCGGACCTTGATTTTGTTGAACCAGATTTCCTGTTGCTCCTCGACGGTCTCGGCAGCGAGCAATTCGTTGATGAGCGGACGCAGACGCTTGATCCGGTCGGCATACATGTTGACGTAACGGGCAACCGTACCGGAAGTTCCGCGAAAATAAAACGATCGCCGGCGGTTGCCGAAAAATTTCTTGATCCTCCGATCCCAATACTTTCGGGCCGCATCGGAAAGCGAATCGCGCAACTTTTCGTTGTAAATCTCGCGAACATGGGGAAGCCGGCCTTGCCCGAACATTCGGAAAAACGTCTCATAATCGAGATTTCTGATTCCGGCGATTTTCAGTTCGAGAAGCGCATTCTGGCGATAGTTCATATCGACCGCGTAGACATGGTTCAATCCGGTCAACACGTAGGAAAGGGCGTTGCATCCGGCCGAGGTGATGACGAGCAGGTTGTCTTCCGGTGCGAGCTCAAGCACTTCCTTGTCAAGTCGCGGGTCTTCCCAGCAGGTGTTGTATACGAGATTCCGTCCATGCACCATCTTGAAAATCCTGCCGCTCACCCAGTCGCTCAACCGTTTCATCAGAAAACTCCTAATAAGGTATCTTTCCCGGCCCGCCGCCGGCCCGAGGGAACAAAAAAGCCGCCGCAAAGCCGTCGTCATTGTACCAAATTCCGTTTGCGGGAAACAGCCCCCCGTCGCGGGACTTTGGGGCAAAGGGCCTTGGGTAAACGACTGTGCTCCGCATAAAAAACAAGCCAAGGGGCTTCCGGAGCGAGGCGATGAAGCCCCGAAACCGCGAATGTTGACTTGGCACCGAGGTTCAATTTTTTCGCGGAGAGCAAGAAATTCCGTTTTCTTGATGATTTTCTTTCATTTTGGAAATTTTCACGGAGTTTTTTGTGCAATCGAACGCTTTTTATCAAAAAAAGGGATTATTCGGTCGATAAAAGGGTGACGCGCCGGGTTGACGAAAGGCCGGTTCCGGGATGGAGCCTTCGAGAAAACCGTATCAATACCGTCAACGGCATGATAATCCTCCCGCGCACCATCGCCCGTCGCTCGAACGATCCGCATATATCATTGTACAAACAGCCGTTAGGGGCAAGCGAGTGCGGCAGGCAGTCTCGACCAAATGACCGTTTTCATCGCGTTTCCCGTAAAAACACATGAAATCCTTTACCAGACCCACGAAACCCGAAGTTGCGAAGAAACGGTTGAGTCCGCACGCAGCCTTCGATCCGACGTTCGATCCTTTGGCGGAATTGCGTCGAATACGGGAAATTCTGGCGGAAGAACGGGAACGGGATGCGGAGGCGGGAAAGGATAGTGCGTTTTCGCCCCGGCCTTTATTTGAGGGCGAATCGACTCCACACGGCACGCATTCACACGGTGCGAGTTCACACGGTACGGCGCCCGGGGACACCGCGGGTATCCGTCGGACCGATGAGAAGACGTCGATTCACGCACCGGTCAAAACGCTTCCTTCGCTTTTCGGAGAGATCACGGAACGGACGGCTCCCTTCGGAGGACCGCTCGGCATGTCCTTCGAGTCCCTGCGTGCCGCCATTACCGACATCGGGAACGAAGAAAAAAGCGACGAGCGGGAATCGTTTTCAACCGGAAAAACGCCTTCCCTTGATTCGCCTTCCCTTGATTCGCATTTCCCCGAAACGCCTTTTTTTGCCGATATCACGGCCATGATGAAACGGGATGCGAATACCGCACGCTCGTTCGCATTGAAAAACAGCGAATTGCGGAATAGCGCACTGAAAAACAGCTCGCTGAAAAAAACGAAGATCACGCGAAACGGCGGCATCCCCCGTTTCTTATCCTGGTGCGCCGATCCGGGGCGTGTCCATCCAAAGTGCGCCGGCCAAAACAGTGTCGGCCAAAACAGTGTCGGCCTGGGGCAACTGTCGTCATTACGATCCGCCATCCGAAAATTCGGCGCGCGCTTGGGGCCATCCGAACGCCTGTTGCGGGTTGATCCGTCGCATTCACGACACCATCCCACGAATCGGAAACATCCGCAGCGCGAACCGCACCTTCGTTCCGGGCCGGATACGACCGGAACAGCCGGTTTCCCGTCTTCCACAAGGATGGATCGTTCCTTCTCCCGGGCGAACCGCATCGTCGTCGTCCTGAATTGGTGCGGATGGTTTTCCCTCCTCCTCGGCGGAGTGCTCCTCGCCCATTCCGTGATACGTCCCGACGCTTCCTTCTGGACGCCGGGAATTCGTTTCGCCTGCTCCGGCGGGGCGATGATCGTGATTCGGAAAATCGGGCTGTTTTTGTGTGCCGGGGAAAAACGGCAATCCCGCGATTCCCGAAGGCGTGGCGAGAACGGTCGATAATCCGGCACATTTCCCCCGTTCGCCATCCTCTCCGATTCAAAAAATGTCTGAAAATCGCAATGCCCCTTGCCGTCAGTCAAACCCGGGAGTCGAATCGTGCCGCCTGGCCAACCTGGTCGTCGAACCGCCGTTGTTTTCCGCACCGATGGCCGGTTACACCAATTACGCTTATCGTGAAATCCTGCGTCGGTTCGGCGGCGTGGGCCTGATCGCGACCGAAATGGTCTCCGCCCGATCGTTCGCCTACCTGGACGACCGGGGAGACGACCATCCGCAACGACTCTGGGGCGTCCGGGACGAACCCCGCCCGATTTCCGTCCAGATTTGGGACAACGATCCGGCGATACTCGCGCGGTTGGCGGCGACGTTGGCCCATGATTACCGGGTCGACGTCGTCGACCTGAATTTCGGCTGTCCGGCCAAACAGATCGCCGGGCGCAGCGCAAGTGGTTCGGC
>DOMV01000040.1:3674-4250 GCA_003509805.1 Planctomycetaceae bacterium | reverse complement strand
TAGGTTTTCCGGCATGCACGACCATTTTTTGTACAAGGACAGGATTTCGGATCTGACACGGCGCGTCATCGAAACCTACGTGACCTCGGGGCGCCTCCAGCACCTGGATCACTGCCCGTTGCCGAATTACGACATCGTGGTCCAGCTCCTCGACGATTTGAAAGAAATCCTCTATCCCGGTTACCGTCACCGGGATTGGCTGCACATGGGGAACGTCGTTTACCATGTCGGCGACATCATCGACCGTTTGCACGACCGGCTCGCGGTCCAATTCGAACGGGCGCTTTGCCACGGCCGCGGCATGAACACCGGTTGCACACCGGAAAAAAAGTATGCGATGGAGCAACTCGGCGCCGAAAAAGCGATCTTGTTTCTCGGACTGATCCCGGACATCCGCCGTTCGCTGGCGTTCGACGTCGAAGCGGCCTATGCGGGCGACCCGGCCTGCAAGTCGTTCGATGAAGTCGTTTTTTGCTATCCCGGGCTCGAAGCGATCACAGTTTACCGGCTTGCCCATGCGATGAACGATCTCGGCATTCCCCTGATCCCGAGGATGATGAGCGAATACGCGCACGG
>DOMV01000040.1:0-3638 GCA_003509805.1 Planctomycetaceae bacterium | reverse complement strand
GAGACGTGCGTCATAGGCGAGGGGGTGAAGATGTACCAGGGGGTGACGCTCGGCGCGCTCAGTTTTCCGAAGGACGAAAAGGGTGAGTTGGTCCGCGACACGAAGCGTCATCCGACGATTGAAGACAACGTCGTCATCTATGCGAATGCGACGATCCTCGGGGGGGAAACGCACATCGGCCGGGGTAGCGTGATCGGTTCGAGCGTCTGGATCACGAAAAGCGTCGCACCGGGTACGACCGTTCTCATGGAACCGCCGGCCTTGAAATTACGCTCCCCGAACAGTTGATTCGAAAAAGCCCGTTGTCGATCGATGCGATCCGGGAACGCAACATCTTGAAGCGACTTGGACTTGCGTCGTTCTCCGATCGCTGCGACGCGCTCCCGTTCCGGGCTTTTGCATTTTTTAGGAAAACGCAACCTGCGCCGGTTTTGCGGATTATGCCGGAGGAAACAAAATTTGCCTGAAATCAAGTTTCTTGCACACAATTCTCTCAACTCATTTGTTTTCAACATGTTCCCGTCGTCCTTCAACGAGCGACGGCGTAAAAGGGGGGTTGTTTTTTTTCAACTTTTTCATGAAAATTATTAAAGAAGTGGTATCCTTATAAAAAATAAGGGGGCCGAAATCGCAAAATCCCCGTAATACATACTGTAAACGGCCTGAAACTACGGCATGTTTTTCCCTCGCACAATCGCCCGCCGCCCGAACAAAACGCTTATATCATTGTGTACGTAGAGGTTAAAAGCGAGTGAGTGCGGCAGGCAGACTTGACCAAATGTCCGTTTTCATCGCGTTTCCAGTATAGAATGCCGTCCGATCCATCCGCCGTGCGAGTTCCCGAATTTCCCGGCTTCGCGAAATTTTCCACAGTGTCCCGTATAGAGGAGAACCAAACCATGACTACCCAAGGATACGTTCGAATAGTGACCGTACCGCTGATCTTTCTCGCAGCCGGCTTCTTGACCTCGTGGGCCGAGGCGCAATGTTGTACGCGGGTCGTCGCGCCGATTACCGGACAAGCATACCGGGTCGAATACAATACCGTTTACAAACCGACGACGTATACGGCCTACAAGAAAGTATACGAAACGGAAATGCGCGAGGAGACCGTGACGACCTACGAAACGGTCTGGGAACCGGAAACCCGGGAACGGCGGTATACCGTCGCCCGGCAGGTTCCCGAGACCACGTCGCGCACCGAAACGGTTCGTTCCTACAAGCCGGTGATTGAAACCACTTTCAAAGACGAAAGTTACGATGTCGTCAAATACGTGCCGGAAACTTCCGAACGGGAGGAAACAGTCCTTGTCCCGAAGCAGGTAGTCGAAACCGTGAACCGGGAGATCACCGAGACCCGGAGAGTACCGGTGTTTGAAACGGTGATGCAGGAACGGCGCTACGTCGTCAACAAACCGGTCACCACTTACCAGGAACGAACCGTCGATCGGGGTACCTACGTCGATTCCTATACGCAGGTTCCTGCGAGGACCTATACGCGGCTTGCCTGGCAACCGGCGGGTCAATACGTCGATTCGACCGGAGCGGTGCGTACGCGGCTGCTCGGCGGGTTGGCGTGGACCGAGATGACCACGCCGACGACCTATTCGGTTTCGAAGGTTTATCGACCGAATCCGGTTCAGGAAGTCGTGCCCGTCACGACAAGCGTTTCCGAAGAGGTTTGTGAACAGGTCCCCGTCAACCGGACGACCTACAAGGAGGAAACGGTCAGCCGTATCGAACCGGTGACCGTTACGAAAACGGTCAACGAGGAGCAGATTCGCCGGATTCCCGTCACCACTTACAAACCCGTGACCGAGCGGGTTGAAAAAAAGACGCCCGTCCAGGTCCAAAAAATGGTGGAAGAGGTCAGTACACGCGAGGTTCCCGTCACGACGTATAAAACCATAACGGAAGAGCGGGTTGAAAAGCACGAAGTCAAGGTAATGAAAGTGGTTCCGGTGACACGGACCGTTCAAAAACCGGTCGTTGTCGAGAAAATCGTCCCGATCACCTATACGATTTCGACGCCGCAAACCGTTGTCAACCGGGTTCCCATCGTTACGGAAACGATGCTGAGCCCCACGCCAGCCATCATGCGCGAAGGAGCCGTGGACACGGTCATCAGCCGCACGGAACGCATTTTGCCGACCCCCTCGCCGGAAACGCCGGTAACACAGACACGTGGCAAGCCGATCGAGGAGAAGAGGATTATTGAAACAGAGGAGATTGCGGGGGAAACCAATGCCGATTCCGCCGGGTCGCAGGGACCTCGGTTGTCGGAAGCTCGCAAAGACCCGCTCGACGCGATTGGGAAATCGGTTGGGACATCTGTCGGGAATGAGGCCGACCAGGTGCCGGTGGTTCCGTCGGGTACTGAAAATCGTCAGGATTGAACGGAAAACGGGACGGAAAACGGGACGGAAAACGGAGCGGCAAACGGGAATCCCGGCTTCGGCATAAAAATAACGGATTTTGATTAAAGCGACATAAGTCCATTAAAATCAACCGGTTTTGCTGAAGAAAAAATGGTAAACGGAGCGGTTTTCAAAATTCGTTCCGTTTTTTTTATTGAATTTCCGTTGCACCTGCATAGAATGGGAGTACATGTAATGGAGCGGGTGGTATCGGTTAAGCAGATACGGCTACATGAGTTCGGTCAAGGAACAAATGGTACGCCAAATCCGTAAAATTACTTCCCTGGTCAACTGAATGGAAAAAAGGCGTGGGAAATGGGATTTTTGCCACTTCAGTTTTGGTGAACTTTCATTTCTGTGCGGAAGCCCCCCTTGATTTCAGGTCAGATTACTATATTTTTATTCGGTATGTGTGTTTTCGCTCACGTTTCTGCCGTTCCGGGCGCCAGGAGTGCAAATCGGATCGACGGTTTTCGATGGTTCCCGGGGTTGCCCGGATTCGATACACTTTTGAGACACGTTTTTGCGCTCCTTGGTTGTTCGGGAGTTGGAAAGTGACGAAAACTTTCGTTTCAACAAACTACAACAAGCGTGCCAACGCTTTTAAGGAGTACATCCATGGGTCGTGGTGGCAAACGTAAAGGGGCGGGTCGTCCCAAAGGAACCGGCAAATTCGGCGAACCGACGAAAGCCGTTCGTCTCCCGATTTCCTTAATCGACCAGACGCTGCAATTTGTCAAAAACAAAGCGTTCGTCTTCCCTTGTCACTCTCAATCGGAGAGTGCGACTACTTTGTTGTCGGATTCCAAACGCGTGAAAAGGTGCAGCCTGCTCGACAGCCTGAATACCACGTATGCCTCGACGACGCTGGTAAGCGTTGAAGAGGACGCGATGGTCGCCGACGGAATCCTCCCGGGCGATCTGCTGGTCGTCGATTATGAAGTCGAGCCGCAAAACGACGATGTCGTCGTCGCCGTCGTCGACGGCAAGACCGTCGTCCGCTGGTTCGTCGAAAGACCCCGCGGTTTCGAATTGAAAGTCGGTTCGGGCAAGGCGCCGGGCTACAAGTTCGGGTCCCTCGATGAAGTCCCGTTTTGCGGCGTCGTCAAAAAAGTCGTTCGGGACTATTACTCGCAATAACGCACATGGTTTTCATGTGAATGTCGATAGGACGTGCGATCGGCGGTTTCGTGGAAGCCGCCTTTTTTTTGTATGGTGTGC
>DOMV01000239.1 GCA_003509805.1 Planctomycetaceae bacterium | reverse complement strand
GCGGCTCGTTTTGTATCTTCCGTTGTCACGACAAAAAAAACCGCCGTCACGGGACCGAAGTCCTGCGGCGGCGGGTGAAGACCCGATCAGGAAAACGCGCGTTTCCGGAAAATTCGGACTAGAAGTGAACGACCGCAGAGATACCGCCGGAGAACTGGCTGTCCTTCGGATCGTAGTTACCGAGCCGTACGCTCTTCATGACGTTGAACGGCATGCCTTCATCAAACACGTCGTAACGGACTTCCGGCCTGAGGGTGAACCAGTCGTTCGGTTTCCAGTTCAGGCCGAGCGTGACGGCGATCATGTCATCCTGCCAAGAGGTGAGCGAGGCGCCGGTCGTGTCATGGGCGCTGTCATAGACGTGCATCCACTCAAACCGGGCGCCGAACGTCCAATGCTTGTTCAGCTTGTAGAAAAGCTCGTTGTTGATCCCGTAAGCTCCGAGGTGGGCTTTCCCAAAGCTAGCCGTCACCGTTTCGTTGTTCAGCGTCCACTCGAACACGTAGTTGAGCCGCTTGGTCAACTTGACGTCGACGAAGAACGATTGGTACAGGTAGTCCTCACTCGCGCCACTGTTGGTGAGCCACGGATTCTCGTTGGTCCCGGCCATGATGGAGTAACCGACGTTGACGCGCTTGCCGGCTTTCCAGTTGAACCCGCCGAGGAAGGCGTTGTCTTCCTCGTTCTCGAAGGTCTGGTTCTGGCCGTTGGTCCAACCACCGAAGACGGAGAGGTTCTTGTTCACGTCCCAAGTCGCGAGCACGCCGGTTTGCGTGGCCGGACGGTAGGCGTAGGCGTAGCACATCGAGTAGAAGAACCGGTCGGGCGACATGATCGACTCGTACCCGAAGGTCGAGAGGAACTTGCCGAACTTCACGCTCACGTTGTTGTAACCGATTTCTCCGTAAGCCTGCGGCAGGGCGAGGTAGTAATCGCCGGTGCCCCAACGGTCGTCGCCGGTCGCGTTGATGTAGTCGTACTCAAGGTTCGCCGATTGCAAGTACAGCATGTCGGTCCCGTAGGCCATGTCGACGCGACCGCCGATGTCCCAGCCGCGTTTGCTGAGCTTTTTGCCGGCGTAGACCCACATTTGGTTCGCCGAGAAACCGCTCATGCGCGTGTTTTGTAGGAAGTCGGTGTTCCCGGAAACCCCGATTAAGCTTCCGCCGCCGTCGTACTCGTTGTCCTGCCCGTACTGGTTGCCGTAGACACCGGCGTCGATCCAGCCGCCCACTTCCCAGAGCGAGGCTTTTTTACTGCAAACCGCATCGCACGGATCACAGAGTTCTCCGCACGGACTGCAGTCCTGATAAATCGAACCGGCGGAAGCCGCAATCGGCGACAGCAGCACCGCCACCGCAGCGGCCACAATCTTCCTGAATGCCTTTTTCATGTTTTCTCCCCTTTTCGGATTGACTTGATGCTTTCGTCTCCGCGACGCTGGAAACACGTACTCACGGAGACTTTGTGCGGGTGACCCTGCGGCGTTGTTGTCGAAAAGTCCCCAAACACTGGACGCTCGAATGCCGACGTAGAGGGACAACCCCCCCGTTAGTCGCTTTATCGATTCGCAGACACCGAAAAAACGAACTTTTTACGTGCCACACTCAAGACCGGAGCAACCGGAGCGGGTTCCCGAACCCGCACATTTTATCTAATCCCAAAGGTCACAGGATGCCAGGAACGGTCGATTCGTGTCGCTCAGGGCCGAAATGCGGGCAAAAACGGGATTATTCCGGTTGAACGGTACGAAAAATGCCCAAACGCCGCTTTTTTCGGTCATCGGCCCCGGATTCGTAAGGTAAACTTGCCCACATGGACTTGTCGATACCCAACATTTCCCCATCTGGAATTGATCCATGAGAAACCTGGCCACTACGTTGATCGCCGCTTTTTGTATGTTCGGTGTTTTGGGAGACGGATCGGGACGACCGGATGCGGAAACACGGTCGGAGATGCGGAGCGACGGACGAACCATCCCACGCCGGCTGCGCGCGAAAGTCGAAACAACCGTCCCCACGACAACGGCTCCCGCGACCGAAGCGGGGNNGGCGAATATCGAAGCGGCAAAGCGGAACGATCCGGCGTTCCGATCCCTGATGAACGATTCACCCAACTTGGGCGGCCTCCATTCGGACACGCTCCAATTGTTTCCCCCGTCGGTCCCGAAAGAGCCGTAAGAGCCGGAAGAGCAGCCTGTGCAGTCCGTGCCGTCTGCGCGGCAAGCGGTCCGGGAGGCCATCCCGCCGCGCGGCGAGAACACCTGGGTGAAGGCAACCGCTTCCGATGTTCCCGGCCCGGCGGAACGAGATGAGACCATCCGCGCAACGCATTTCGACAATTTCCTGCGGATGGAATTGGGGCGGCTTGACCGGACGATCTGGAATGTCGTCCACAACATCGCCCACCGCGACACGTTCGGGTACAAGGCGTTTCGCTTCGAGTTTCCCGAGGCTTTGCCGCGATTCTCGGCTGATTCCGAACGGATCACGCTCCCGGAATCAGCCGGCGAGGTGCCCGCCCTCGTCGATATGAGCCGCGGAAAAACCGTTGAAACCAAGCAGATGCTCGACATCGTGATCGAGGGCGAAGGATTCCTCACGGCAATCGATTCGCGCGGCAACAATCCCATCTACACCCGTTGCGGGCGGTTGACCGTCAACCCGAACGGCTGCCTCGCCTTCCCGACGCCGTGGTTGTCGCTCAATGAAGACTACTATTCCGAGTTGCTCGACCCGAGCGTCGTGGTTCCCGAGGGGACCGTGGGCATCCAGATCGCGCAGAAAGGAACCGTCTGGGCTCGGGATGCGAGCGGCAATCAAACGGATTGCGGGGCGATTCACATTGTGACGTTCGCGAAACCGCACCGGCTCCGCCCGATCGACGAGCGATTCTTCGAGGCCACGCGAGACTCCGGCGAACCGGTCGCGTTGAACATCGACGCCAAGGCATTCCCGGTGATCCGGCAGGGCTTCCTCGAAGCGTCCAACGTCGATCCCGACGCCCAAAAATCGGAACTCCAACGGCTCTTGGAGCAACGTGAATCGTTGCGCAAATTGATCACGCCGTAGGTGTATTGATTCGGGCGGGGGCGGCGGGGTGGACTCGTAACGGGTCATTTTTCTTGTGAGTTCGGCATGTT
>DOMV01000321.1 GCA_003509805.1 Planctomycetaceae bacterium | reverse complement strand
GGGGCTCGCAAATATTCGGAACACAATTGGAGCAAGGGCATTCCGGCCAGCCGTTGCATGGCTTCGCTCCACCGGCATTTGATGAAATACATGCAGGGCGCGACCGACGAAGATCATCTCAGCGCCGTGGCAACGAACTGCATGTTTTTGCTGCATTTTGAAGAAGCCGTCAAGCGAGGATTCCTGCCTGAATCGCTGCTCGACATGCCGAAATACAACGCAATTCCGCGCGTCCACCAGAATCAAGACGAAATCTTGGACCACGAACCGGACGAGGAATTTCGCTGGCGGGCAATTCACGAACAATCGCAACGATAACCCCGGAGATTTTGAAACATGACGAAAGCGGAATTGCGTTACCTTGTCTCGGAAGTCGCCAAGGAGGTCAAGGAAGAAATCGAAGTTGGAGAGGATCGCTTCGGGGCTTTCCATTCTCTGCACGAAGCCCTGGCGATCCTGCGCGAAGAATACATGGAAACCGAGGCGGCGATCTTTTGGGAGGCCCAGAAGAAGGGCGATGTGAACCTGATCCGAAAAGAAGCGATCCAGGTCGCCGCCGTTGCCGTTCGCTTGGCCGTGATGCTTACGCCGACGGATCGAGCGATGCGCAAGGAAATCGACGCCCTGGAAAATGCGGAAAGGCAGGTGGATTGATGCAGTTTACGTTACATTCCGACGAAATCCGGCGTTTCGACAAGATCATTCGCTGGATCATCCGCAATCCGAAGAATATGTGGGTCCATTTCGTTGCGCATCGTGGCAAAGCGGCGCTCGCGACCCACTCTTTCGACTGGACGCTTGTCATGCCGATCCAAGGCCGAAAGCCGGTCAAGCCGTTCAAGATTCCGTTTCGGTATTTGACGGCCGTTTCGACGCGAGCCGAAAGCAATGTCACGGTCAAAATCCATGCGAAAAAGCGCATCGGGCAAGTGCATGGGCTGGAATCCGGATTCTTGAAGTCGACGTCCCCGTTTGCCTTCAGCCTCGACGATTACAACGCCAAAGGCGCTCCGCCGGAAGCGGAGAATTTGAACGAATATCCGGTGTCGCTGCTGAATGAAATCTGGCGCTGTGCCAAGCCTTGCATGAAAACCCGGCATCCGTTTCTGTCTTGCGTCCACATCACGCCGGGAGGCGAATTGCGGTCGTCGGACGGCAAATACGCCCTGGCCATTCAAACGCCTTACGCCTTCGACGCCGGTGAAAAGACGCTCATCCGGGCCTGTGAACTGCTCGGCAAAAGGCATTTGCGTCGCAATAAATCGTTTCGAATGGGCTTTGTCGACGACACGGTGCATTTCGACTTCGGCGATTTTTGCTTTTTCTCGAAGCCGAACGTCGACCGCTATCCGGACTTGAACAAGACCTTTGCGGCGGAGGAAACGATCCAGACCCGGCTGACGCTTGATCCGGCAGACGTCGCATTTTTGAAAAAGCACCTCGACGACTTGCCAGGCCGAAAAGATCACGATTCGCCGGTCACGCTGCTGTGTGACTATGGCGGCGATATTTCCGTACACGGCGAGACGACCCGCCCCGAGGAAACGAAAGCGATCCTGCTCGCCCGGTCGAAGTACGAAGGCGACGCCTACGTCGTTCGGATGAACAGAAAACACTTGCGGCAGGCTTTGATGCTGGGATGCCTCGATTTCCGTTTCGGGACAGGGTATCCGATGGCTTCGGCCGAGAATATTCGCTTGTGCTGGATGCCGCTCGACACCTGTGGCGCGTTGCCACTGGAAAGCGAACGACCGATCAAGCCCGCCGTTTTGTTACGTTCCGATCAATCTTAACCCAAAAAACGAAAATGACAACGACTCTCATTTTACTGTGCCTCGGCCTTTTGGATTTCCAGCGTCCCCCTCTTCCCAAGGACGGAATGGAAAGGCAATTCGTCGCAACGGAACTTGTCGAACAATCGACCACCGGATGTGCCTCGAATCCTCAGGCGGGAAGGCCGTCCAACCATCAAATCTTCATCGACGTCGTCAACCACGACGACCAGCTTGCAGCTGGACCGCAGACGGAGCTTCCGCTGGGCGCTGGAGTCGATGAGCGGAACAGCGTGGAGCGGTTTATTGAAGCCGAAGGCAATCGCGATGAAACGTCAGGTTTCCCGCCCGTCGCGTCGACACCCGAACCACCCACAGCGGCGATTTTGAGCATCAGTGCAATTGTATTATTGTACCTATTGTTCGGCAGACAGAAGAAGCAGCGGCTTTATCGGAGAAGCTGAAACAATCTCTTTCACATCATCAACTACAAACATCGAGGAAAAAATGAGTTACGAAAACATCTGCGTACCGACGCTTCTTCAAAAATCCGATGATTCCCTTTGCAACTCCTGTCGTTACAGGAACATGGACGATACTCCGTGCGGCGACTGCATGGAAATAGGCTCCTCGCTTGATGAGGATACCGCCCTTGAATGGCGTTGTCGAACAAATCACGCATTTGATACGTATAAACCAGAGCGGGCGATTTGGTGTCGTCGCTGAAAACACCCCAAACTCGGTTTTACGGAGATCAAACCATGACACGGACGACAAAAACGGTTGAAAAAAGCAAAAACAGCAAAGCTGGGAAAAGTAAAAGCACGAAAAAAGTCGCGTCGAAGAAAGACAAGTCGCTTCACGGCGAACGAAAACCGCGAAAAATCATCAATTGGAAGGAATATAACGAAGCCCTCGTCAAACGTGGTCGGTTTACGTTGTGGATCAGCGATGAAGTCATTGAGCATTGGCTCCACGAAAACAAGGGTACAAAACGTGGTCGCCCCTTTACGTACAGCGATCTCGCCATCGAAACTCTGTTGATGATCCGCGAGTTTTTCCGGACGACTTATCGGGCCACCGAAGGCTTTGGACATTCGCTCGTCAAGTTGCTTCAAATTGAACTGTCGATCCCGGACTTCACATCGTTGGCGAAGCGGGCGGCGAAACTCGGCATCGACATTGACGTTACGAAATATCACGGCAAGATCGATCTTGTCGTCGACAGCACCGGCTTGAAAGTGTACGGCGAAGGCGAGTGGAAGGTTAAAAAACATGGCTGGGCGAAGCACCGAACCTGGCGAAAATTGCACCTGATGATTGATCCGGCCACGCACCAAATCGTTGCGGAATTGCTGACGGGCAACGACGTTCACGACTCGCAAGTCGTGAAGACGATGCTTGACGAAACGGACAATGAAATCGGACGTTTTTTCGGCGACGGGGCTTACGATCCTTGGGAAGTGCGTGACGAATTGGAAAAGCGTGGGATTGATCAGGTGATTCCGCCTCGTGAGGATGCGGTGTTACAGGGCCGCAAGGACGGCACGCGAAAGGAGCGTGACAAGGCGATCCGCGAGATCGCCGAGCGTGGTCGGAAGGAATGGAAAAAGCGGATCGGTTATCATCGTCGTTCGTTGTCGGAGACGGCTATGTATCGCATGAAACAATTATTTGGCGGCAACTTGAAAAATCGAAAAATGGAAAATCAAAAAACGGAAGTCAGGTTGAGATGTAAATTACTGAACAAATTAACGACACTTGGAATGCCGAAAGGCGTCCCGAGGGAATAATTCGTGCAAAATCATTGTGCGACAACGCCCCCTTGAATTCATGGGCCTTTGCCGACGACATCTCGGTTCGCTTCCCCCCACGGAATCGGGCCGGGGCGGATACGACTGCATCCGAAATATCGCCGATATCATCTTTCACGATTTCGCACTGGACAGCGTGAACGGCTGGATCATCCTGCTCGAATTCAATTCCCGTTGTCTGCCACCTTGGTCCGTCGACGCCCTGCGACACATGATGGAGCAGGCGATGGAGAACCCGCCGAAGGGACGTCGGCGCGGTTTGCTCCGCGACCGGTTTCTCAAGGAAATCGACGAGGACTTTTACGTGCCAAAAAATAATGAGGAAAGGACGAACGATGAACTTGAAAATCAATGATATCGCCGTCGCCGACGACAGGCGGCGGATCGACGAAACCAAGGTCCGGGAGCTTGCCGAGTCCATTCAAAAGGTCGGTCTGCTCAATCCGATTACCGTCACACCCGAAAAGAAACTCATTGCCGGAGAACATCGCCTCGAAGCCTGTCGGTTACTCGGTTGGACCGAGATCGAGACCCATGTTTTGAAAGGCGACGAACTCCTTCAGCAGCTTGCCGAAATCGATGAAAATCTGGTTCGAAATGAACTCGACCCGATCTCCGTCGGCGAATTGGCGATCCGTCGCGATGAAATTCTGGAAATGCTCGGGTTGAGGGCGAAGGTTGGGCAAGGACGGCCGAAAAAAAATAGTCCGCCAGGCGGAGTATTAAAAACAACAGAAGATATTGCCAATGAAGCTGGGATTGGACGAAGTACACTTCAAGAGAACAAGCAACTTGCCCGCGACTTGGTTCCGGAGGCCAAGGAAGCCGTGCGGACCGCCGAAGTGCCGAAAAAAGATGCCCTGAAAATTGCTCGCATGGAACCCGAACGCCAGAAAGCCGTTGCCGAAAAACTCGCGTCCGGACAGGCCAAAAGCGTCGTCGACGCCAACCGGCTTCTCGCCAAGGAAAACATCCACGAAACCGAGACGCTGGCCACGGACGTGAAATATCGTATCGTTTATGCCGACCCGCCGTGGAGTTACGGCAACAAGCTCGTCGACGGGTACGGAGCCGCCGAAAACCATTATCCGACCATGAGCATCGACGAACTGTGCGGGATGCCCGTGCCGGAAACACTTGATGAAAACGCGGTATTGT
>DOMV01000322.1:3539-3804 GCA_003509805.1 Planctomycetaceae bacterium | reverse complement strand
ATCGCCGTGATCCACCAGCAATTTTGCTTTCGGGGTCGCGTTTTCGGCAAAATGAAAACAAATCCATCTAACATGGTTGAGGATCTCTCATGAAAAAAGTCGTCATCCGGGACTGTACCCTGTACAACGGCGACTGCATGGAGGTGCTTCCGACATTGGATTTAGTACATTTATGCGTTTGCGACCCGCCTTACGGTTGCGCGTTCGTAAGCAATATGCGCACGGTGTCCGAACAGCCGCCTATGCTCGCCAACGATGAAAAACC
>DOMV01000322.1:0-3496 GCA_003509805.1 Planctomycetaceae bacterium | reverse complement strand
GAGTTTTCGCTCTGGGAAAACGCCCTCAAGGAGGCCGGGGCGACCGTCAAAACGCCGATCGTTTGGGACAAAACCGTGCATACGATGGGGGACGTTTATTGCGATTACGGAAATCAAGTCGAATTGATCCTTTTTGCTCACGTCGGTCGGCCCAAGCTCCGGCGAGGACGGCCCATGAATTTGTGGTCGATTCCGCGCGAACCCAGTGGTCCCCACCCGACGCCGAAACCCGTTGAACTCTTCAAACGGTGCATCCTGAACAGCAGCGATCCCGGCGACTTGGTTCTCGATCCTTTCCTCGGCGGTGGAACCACGGCGGTCGCCTGTATATTGACGGGTCGCCGTTTCGTCGGCTGCGAGGTGGAACTCAAGTATTTTGACCTCTCTTGTGAACGCATTGAAGCCGCCTACAGGGACGTCGATTCCCGCCTCCCCGGTTTCGAACTTTTTCAACAATACGCCCCCGATCAACAAGGTTCGTTGTTTGATTGATCCTCCAACCTTTTCTCGAAAGCCGAAATCATGCAAGCCCAAGCCGAAAAATTCAAACTCATCAAATTGGGAATCGACGAAATTCCCGAATACCTTCGTTCGCTGCAGGAGCAGACCGGGCAGGATGTCGAAACCATCTCGTTTCACCAGACGGACTTGCTCGATGTCGTCACGCCCGTCGAGATCGTTTTCCGGCGTCGCGGCGAAAAGAGCCGGGCCGACGCCCTGAGCGATCTCGCCCGGAAGGTGGACATGTTGACCGAAGCCATCACCTTGGCCGCGACCCATCTTCAGGCCACGCCTCGCTCGCCGATTGATTGATTCTATCCAATCACTTCATTTTTGAAAAGACATGATGCAAAAAACACTGACGAAAGAAGAACTCGCGGCCAGGTTGAACGGTCGCCAATACCGTGAAGAAATCACGCCGGAGGAAGAACAACTCGCGAAAGAGAACAGTCTGGTCGTAATATTCGGCTACTCGGACGACTTGATCGAGCTTCGCGGCGCGATCAACGAGGAACTCGGCTTTGAGTCGGTCATTCGGCTGGGCAAGAAGGGCGTTCCCGAAAGCGACTGCGCCGAGGGAGATTCCTGTCCCTACTTCAAGAAATGGCTGACCGCCGCCCTGAAACGGCGCGAAGTACTTCAGATTCGCGTTCACTGGGGCGGCGAAGGAATGGATTCGCTCGCTTACAACATGCTCGGCAAGCCGACCTGGTGTTTCGACTGCGAACAACTGAACGAGAAATTCGCGACCTTCGACATCTTTGACGAGTACGACGGCGACAAAGAATATTTCTGCCGAGGCGTCGTTCTTGATCTCGATGAACTTTTCCCTTCGAAAAATTACACACAGATCGTCCTCGATCAAGGAGGCTGGGAATCATGAAACACGATCCGGAATCCCTCAATACAATCTTATCGGATCGCTTCGGTCCGATTCTTGTCGGTCGATTCACGCCCTGTACGTCTCGAAATATCGACGGTCATGCGGGCTTGATTGGTTACGGCGAGCCTCCCTACGGCGAAAAACTGAAAGGAAAAACGCTCATGGTATTTTGCGGCCCGCAGGCCGGGGACGCTTTGAAACAACGAGGAAACCAATGAACGATAACGACATTTTGCTGCGATTATTACAGCAGGCTTACACCGACGAAACGCTGATTCAACCGGCGAAAAAGGAATACGAAACGCTGGTCGTCCGCTTCGACGAGTACGGCGCGGAACAGGAAATCCCGCTCGACGACTTGGACGAACATCGGGAAAGCTCGCTGCGCAACTTGAAAACGCAGGGTTATACGACCCAATCGCTACGCTATCACGGCCCCGAAGGCGGTCACGTTTTGCACGTCAATCTGCGCGGCGAGAAATATCTCGAACTGGCGAACGACAAGCGCTCCGTCGTCGTGGAGCCGGAACCGGCAATTCCCAACCCTTTTACGAATCCGCAAAACAATTCGATGCAGGATTCAGGCCAGCGTCAAACCTTCTCGACCGGAGCCGTTCGTGACAGCGCCGAGGGTAATGTCCTCGTCGGTCGCTCCGTTAAGAATCATGTTCCCCGCCAAAAATCGTCTCTGGCAGCCGTCCGAAATCCGTTTCGTTGTACTCATAATCTGCTATACGAACGAAACGGGGAAATGGTTCAAATTATTTGCGGAGGACAGTATGACGGTGCATTTCGTGACGTTTCGCGGCAAACCGGCACTGGCAGCCCATTATTACGACTGGTCGCTCGTCATGCCGATCAAGGGGCGCAAGCCGTCGACGGCGTTCAAGATTGGATATCGTTTTCTTCGGGAGATTCCAAACACCGCCGAAGGCAAGGTGATCGTCAAAATCCTTCCGAAAAAAGGGATCGGTCAGATTCGGTGGATCGAGTCTTGCGGTTGGCGGGCGACGCATCCCTTCGTATTCAGCCTTGCCGACCACAACGCCAAGGGCGCCCCGTCGGAGTCGGATCATTTGAACGAATACCCGGTATCGCTGCTGGACGAGATTTGGCGTTGCGCGAAACCGTGCCTGAAAACGTATTCTCCGAGCCTGTCCTGCGTTCATGTGACGCCGGGAGGCGAATTGCGGGCTTCGGACGGCAAGTACGCGTTTGGCATCCAAACGCCCTTCACCTTCGATGCCGGTGAAAAATCGCTCATTCGTTCCTGTGAACTGTTCGGCAAAAAATATTTGCGCCGTGAAAAATCGTTCCGGATGGGTTTTGCCGAAAACACGGTCCATTTCGATTTCGGGTTGTTTCACTTTTTCTCGAAACCGAACGTCGAACGCTATCCCGACTTGAACAAAGTTTTTTCGAGCGACGACACGACGCAGACCCGGCTGACGCTCGATCCGAAGGACGCCGCGTTTTTGAAAAAGCATCTCGACGAGTTGCCGGGTCGCAAGGATCGCGATTCGCCGGTCACGTTGCTTTGCGAATACGATGGCACGATTTCCGCACATGGTGAAACGCCTCGGTCCGACGAAACGAAAGCGGTCCTGCTCGTCCGGTCGAAGTACGAAGGCGATGCCTACGTCCTCCGCATGAACCGCAACCATTTGCGGCAGGCTCTGTCGCTCGGATGCCTCGATTTTCGCTTCGGGACGAGTTATCCCTTCGCTTCGACGGAAAATATCCGCATCTGCTGGATGCCGCTCGACACCTGCGGCGCATTGCCGTTGGAAAGCGAATGTCCGAGGAATCCCGTCGTTCTGTTACGTTCCGATCAACCTTCAACAAAGAAAGAACAAAAATGATTACGACCCTTGTTTTGCTGTGTTTGGCCCTGCTTGACATCCAACGCCCGGTCATTGCCGCCGACGGAATGGAACGGGAATTCGTGGCCACCCAACTTGTCGAGCAATCGTTGATCGGCTGTGCCGAAAATCCCCAGGGCGGCAACGCTTTCAACGGCGATCCGCTCACGGTCGACTGGCTCAAACCGCCGGAACCGACCGACCAGGGCGGTGTTTCGACGTGGTTTCCCGAGGGTGTTTCCGCTACGGA
>DOMV01000151.1:2673-4704 GCA_003509805.1 Planctomycetaceae bacterium | reverse complement strand
ATCAACGGTGACATCCAGGGGCATGAACTCATGTACGTCGTGAGCCGGGACCAGTTTGTGCCGAGCGACGAAAAATGGGTCAATTTTCTGCTGTCCCGCAAGCCGATCGAACCGGGCCGGATCGAACGACGCGACCGGTCGGAAATCCCCACACACGGCAGTATCCGGCCGACCTATATGTCCAGCGGTCTGAAATTGAGTTCGTATACCTCTTTGCCCGTCCTTGATCCGATGCTCGTTCTGGATGCGCTTCGCACCGTGTTCAAAACCGCATCGGTCGGTACGCCCCTTCTGGAACATTCCTTCTGGCGAGATGTTTCTGTTACGCGGAACCGCACGATCCCGATGTTCCGTTGGAAAGCGGCCTCGGCGGTCGATCTCGGTTTACCGGCCCTATTCCAGCGGAGCTACAAGGCCGTGAAGCTGGCCGAGCGTTGGAGCCGGGACTATCCCGTGTTCGCGCGGCTTTTGGATTATGTTACGGACGGCGAAGGGCTGGACGCGTATCGGCAAGTCTGGGAGAAGAAAGCGGAAATCGCCCGAAAACTCGGTGTCCGGGCCGGAACACCGAAATCGCTCTCGCAGCAACTTGCGGAACGTGCCGTGCAAAAGACCGCCGCGCCCGTCAAGGACGGGTCGGTAATCGTCAGGGAACTTGATGCGATTCCGCTTTCGCATTTTCGGATGATGCCGACTGCATGGATCGACCGTGTTCACCGTGACGGCTATGATGTTGCGGATACGCGCGACCCGACAAAACTCGCTTCCATCGTGATCGACGGAGCGGATCGTGGCCTAGCCAATCCGGTCGGGCCGGGCCTGTACAAGGTGTTCATGGCGGACGGAACTTTTGGGGAATGTTTCGTGCTCTACAAAGAGGAACCGACCGGCGACGGCGAACGGGACCCTTGTCACTTGGTTCTGGACAAGGACACGAAACAGACCTGTACGGCCAATCTGAACGAAATCTGGACAAGCTCGCGCGATCCCGATCCGAACTGGCTGGAAAAATTGCCGGCGAGCAATACTTCCCTGAACGAAAAGGCGGAGCATGAATACGAGCGGCATGAAGGAGTCGATTCCTATCTGGTCACCCCGGCCGGTCACGCTTGGGAGGGCCGGTTCCTGGAGGAAGGCGACAAAGCCTATTTCGAGGAACGGGCCGAGGTCCCGGTCAGTTTGACATCAGGTTCGCTCAAGGGTTTTCGCACACTCGCCTCCCGGCATGACGGCGACGGCTGCCTTATCGCGTATGCTCCCGTAATCGCGCCGAAAGACACGATCCTTCGTCGTTACAAAAACAGTCGCGGGACGGGCAGGCCGCTCGCGCTCGGCAGCCGTCCGCTTTGGATGGCCATGCTTTTGGAAGGAACGCTGCCGGTGAAAGTACAAAAACGGGAGGGGCCGTTTGCCGAATACGCGATTGACGATCAGGCGGCGCAGCACAAGAGTGCGGCCTTGGAATCGCTCGTGGTTCGACATCATCTGTCCCGCGAGTCCGCCGAACGGCTGCTCAAGGAGGCCGATACCGCCTACCCGCGCGGGATCACCCGTCTGCGGGAAAAGGTCGCGTTTTCCGGGCCGGTCCCCCAAGACCCGCACCATGTCACCTTCCCGCAGAAGGAACGTGGCCGGCATGACATCACCGGCCTGGACATTGAGCAGGACCTCGATACCGAGGAACCGGTCGAAGCCCTGCGCCCGACCAAAATTCCGGACGAAAAGGAGACCTGGCCCGGCCTGTGGGATTCCGAAACGAATTCATCGGGGAGTCTGCCCGCGCCGAACGGTTCGGATATGAACCTGGCGGCGCAGGCTTCGCAAGCAGGCCAAAAGGAATTCGTCAGTTCGCAGATGCTCCTGTCCTTGTTACGGGAAATCGACAACGACGACATCATCGCCAAATACGTCCATACCTTTGAAAAAGCCTGCGACACACTCGGCCGGCTCTACATGCAGTTGCTCTGGCGGATCGACGCTTTCGAGGAACGGTTCGGCAAAACACAGTTCAAAGAGTTCAAGGAGATGCTC
>DOMV01000151.1:0-2540 GCA_003509805.1 Planctomycetaceae bacterium | reverse complement strand
ATCGATTCGCTGATCGCGGACGGGAAACGGAACGTCATTGATGAACGGAACCAAGCGGTGACGGACCTGACCGGAAAATGGAACCGAAACGTCAGCGATCTTGTAGGCCGACGTAACAGCGAAATCGAGACGCTGAAAAGCAANNTGCCCGCAAGTCAAACCTCGTTCACGACCGGCACTGGCCTGACGGCGGGCGGCTACGGTCTCGGCCGCCTAGCAGCCTTATCGAAACAGATCGGTCGTGCGCAGGGCGGTCGGGCCGGTTTGATTGGGGCAGGGCTGACCGCAGGCGGAATCATGCTCAAGGACAAGCTGATGCCGGGCAAGGCGAAACTGCCGGGCGTGATCCCGGACAAGTGGGTCGATCCGTCGAACCCAGCCCCCAAAAGGCCCGATCCGACCTTGTTTCAAAAGATCAAGAACCTGATCGGAATGGGACCGAAACAGGAAACGCGAAAATGGGTCACGGACAAAAAATATCCCGGCACGATCCCGGGCGGCACCCCGAAACAGCCGCCGAAAGCTCAAAGCACCCCCACACCGAACCACAAACCAGCCGAGCAAAAAACAGAGGGGCTGGTCGGGCGACTCTCTGCCTTGCTCCGGTCGGCTCAATAACAACGGGAATCCCTTTCATGGAGTTACAGGATGAACATTCACACGACGACCGTTCCGTCGCAATTCACGGACTTGCTGGCACTGAACCCGCCACGCATCGGCCCGGATCGCTATGCGCACCGGGTCCGGTTCGTGCCGATCACAGGCAATCCCGGTCTTTGTGCGAAAATACCCGTACCCAACGAAGGATTATTGCATAGCATCGCCGTCCGTCTGGAAAATATACCGCCGAGCGGGGAGTTGTTTTTGTCCGTGGCGGACCCGTCGCTGAGTTACGAGGCGTTTTTCCTGTACGCGTTTTTGACAGGAATTCCGGTCACGACGAAGGGGCCGGCGATGTGGCGGAAAACGGAACTTTTGGGAGCCGCCTATTCCACGGTACAAGGGACGCTCGGACGCCTTTTTCTGGTCATCCTCGACGGACCGACCGAGCCGGTGCTCGCGGATGTCGCGCTGACCGTGGAGACGGGCTGAGCGTCCGTCATGCGGAAGATTGATGGCCGTCTTTTCACCCCAATTCGCCGATTATCTGTTACGCAAGGATGCGGCGCGGAGGCCGCTCGATTGGCGTTATCAGCGGGCGATCGCCTTGAGCCGCCTGATCGCCCGGAAACGGTATCCGCGTTCGGGGGACGATGCGCTCGTGTCCCAATACGCGGATTTGCTCCACCGACTGAATTTCCACTCGACCTTCGAGGATTTCGCTCGCATCCGAAAACGCCATCCCGACCTGATCGAAGTCCATGTCGCCTACGCGACCTTGAACAAGACGGAACTGGCGCTCTTGGACGGGGTCTTGCTCAGCCAGTCGCCGGACCCGACCTTCATCACGAACCAGACGGGCCTGACGGACCGGCAGCAGCAGTTGTACCGCCGTATGTTCCTGGACGTGGAGGATCGGCGCAAAATGTCCCTGTTCATCGCGACGCAACTCATGGAACCGTCTAGGTTGCGCGGGACCGCACTGGGCAGCCGCACTTCCAGTACCCCGGAATCGCCCGACAAGCAAGCACCGGTGCGAGACGACGGGACCTTGCCGCTACGGGCCCAATGCACTTTGCGCGTGATCGGGTTCTATTCCAGTCCGATCGTGATGGAACTGCTCTATACCGGTTTCCTGAGCGGCACGATCCCCTGCGGGCGCGACAGTGCATTGCGTTACATGGTCGAGGCGACCTTGACGAACATCCGGCGTCACGGCCTGTTCGCGTCGGTCGAAGCACCGTTTGACGACAAAGGCCTTTTGGAAGTGTTCAAGCTCGCGTCGAAGCTGGCAATGGAGGAAAAAGAGGAAGGACAGATCGACATCATCCAGAATATCGAGGCCCTGTTCGCGCAGTTCCGGCCGAGGATCGGTGTACCGGGTACAATACTCGGCCAAGAGAACCTGCCCACAGACGTGTTTGAGGGCGCCTATGAACTGACCGAGGATGAAATGGTCGCCACGATGCAAACGGGCAAACTGCCGCAGTCGATCATCGCGTTGCATGATTCTGAACGAAAATTTGAATAGGACTCCGTTGGAAAGTGAGCGAGTGAAAGAGTGGTAAGTGAAAGAGTGAAAGAGACGCAAGCGTAGTGCCGCACACACCCTCTCACTTTTTCACTAAAAACGGGACGATTATTTACTGGCAAAAGCCTGATAGAACACTGAAAAATACCATGAGCGACAACACGATACAGATACTTGCCGTCATCGAAGACGTGAAGCGGGAAATATGGGAAGGCGANNAAAACGGGACGATTATTTACTGGTGAGGGGCTATGCCACGCTACGCGGAAATGATGACGGATCGGGATGCGGAACTGCTCCAGGAAGCGGGGGCCGACGTGGCCTATCTGACCTCGCAGGAGCAGTGTTCGCCGACCGAAGCGATTGCCAAGGTTGCGGCTGCGGCGGGGTTCCCGATCGAGAAAACGAA
>DOMV01000312.1 GCA_003509805.1 Planctomycetaceae bacterium | reverse complement strand
GACTCTGTGCGCCGGTTGCCGCGAAAACCGGCCTCATCGCGGGAACACCGGTCGCCGTCGGGGCCTTCGACTGCCACATGGGCGCGATCGGGGCCGGCATCAAACCGGGAACGCTCGTTAAGGCAATCGGTACAAGCACCTGCGATGTGATGATCCATCCGGAGACGGAGCCGCTCGCCGATATTCCGGGACTGTGCGGCATCGTGCCGGGGAGCGTCATGCCGGGCTATTTCGGTCTTGAGGCGGGCCAGTCCGCCGTGGGCGACATCTTCAATTGGTTCGTCCGGCAAATGGTTCCGGAGCACTACTTCGAAAACGACGCGGTGCATGAAAACCTCTCGCAAGCCGCCGACAAACTCCTGCCCGGCGAAAGCGGGTTGCTGTGTCTCGACTGGAACAACGGTAATCGCACGATCTTGGTCGATCAATTGTTGACCGGCCTGACCGTCGGTACGACCTTGCACACGACGGCGCCTGAAATCTACCGAGCCCTGATCGAGGCGACGGCTTTCGGGGCGTTGACGATCATCAAGCGATTCGAGGAATACGGTGTCAAGGTCGAGGAGGTGATCAACTGCGGCGGCATCGCGGAAAAGAGCCCGCTGATTATGCAAATTTATGCCGACGTCTGCAATCGACCCATGAAAATCAGTCGCAGCCCGCAGACGTGCGCACTCGGCGCGGCGATTTGCGGGGCCGTGGCGGGTGGGGCATTCAAAAACATCCAGGAAGCCCAAAAGCGGATGACCGGCGTCAAGAAAACGGTTTATAAGCCGAACCCGAGCGCCGTCGCCGTCTATGAACGGCTCTACCGGCTCTACCGCGAACTCCATGACGCCTTCGGTGTCGACGGTCGCAAGGAAAGCCTTTATCATGTCATGAAACACTTGCTCGAAATCCGTGATACGGTGCGAAAACGTTACTGATCCGTGAATAAAATTGGAACGTCGCGGCGCCGAAAGAAGCCTCGCGACATTTCAACCGTGCGGCACGCAGGTACGGTCGGACCGACGCGTCAACATTTTTCGCGGGTCCGCCGTTCCGTCGGCGGACGGAGCATGAAAGACGGGACACATCAACCAGACCGGCCCCGGGTAGGAACGCGGGGACGCCCTCCAACCGGCTTAACCCTTTCGTTATGACAAGCATTCTCTTCGCGCAAACGGCGCTCGGCCTTTACGACTGGGGCACCCTGCTCGCCTATTTCACCGTCCTGCTGGGCGTCGCCTGGTGGGTCGTTCGCCAGAAGACGGACACATCGCGGGACTATTTCCTCGCCGGGAAAAAAGCGGGCTGGATCGTCATCGGTGCTTCGCTCTTCGCTTCGAACATCGGCTCGGAACACCTCGTCGGGCTTGCCGGAACCGGGGCGAGCGACGGCATGGCGATGGCCCACTACGAACTGCACGCATGGTGTCTCCTGGTGCTCGGTTGGGTCATGGTCCCGTTTTACGAACGAAGTTGCGTTTATACCATGCCGGAATTTTTGGAACGACGCTACGGACCGTCGGCCCGATGGTTTCTTTCCGTCGTGAGCTTGATCGCATACATCATGACGAAAATATCCGTTACTCTTTTTGCAGGCGGCATCGTTTTCAAAGCCCTGTTTCCCGTCGATGTGATACCAGGCATCAGTAATTTCTGGGTCGGCGCGATCGGGATGGTCCTCATTACGGGCCTCTATACGATCCTCGGCGGTTTACGTGCGGTACTGTACACCGAGCTGATGCAGACGGCCGTTCTGCTCGTCGGCGCCGCCAGCGTGTTGTTTGTCGGGCTGTATCAGGTCGGCGGCTGGAACGCACTCAAGGAAACGACGCAGGGAACGGACAAAATCGTCGCATACCCGGTCCATGTCCCGGTGGATCCCGACGCGATTTACATGCAAGACGTCCTCCCTCAACTACATCCCGCTCTCGATCAAAATGGCAAGCCGATTTACCTCAAAACCGTCAAAACGAAAGACGACAAGCGCCAGTTCGTCGGACTGAACGATTTGACCCCCGGGCAAGCGGCGGAAATCGGCGTCGAAAAGCAATTCAACGAATACTTTCGTGAAGGAAGCGATTCGCGAAAGGCGTCCGGGATCACACCGGTCGATGCGTTCTCCGTCGTCAAAAACGACCATTTCAATCTCTGGAAGCCACTCAATCACCCGGTTTTTCCCTGGTTCGGCCTTCTTTTCGGGGCGCCGATCGTCGGCTTGTGGTATTGGTGTACGGATCAATATATCGTCCAGCGGACTCTGGCGGCCAAGAGCCAGCGGGAAGCGCGACGGGGTACGATTTTCGGTGCGTATTTGAAGCTCACGCCGGTGTTCCTCTTTATCGTACCGGGAATGATTGCCTACGCCCTCGCCGTGCAAGGGAAGATCGGACCGGAGGTGCTGCACGACCCGAACCAAGCGTTTCCGATCCTCGTCAAGGAAGTCCTGCCGGTCGGGTTGAAGGGGCTCGTCGTCGGCGGCCTGCTCGCGGCTTTGATGAGTTCGCTGGCCTCCGTGTTCAACTCCTGCTCGACCTTGTTCACCATGGACATCTACGCGAAACTGAATCCGAAAGCGTCGGAACGAAACCTCGTCGTGACGGGCCGCATCGCGACCGCCGTGATGGTCACCCTCGGGCTGGTCTGGATTCCGATCATCAGCTTCATGCCCGGTACGTTGTACGGATATCTGCAAAGTGTCCAGTCATACGTCGCGCCGCCGATTTTCGCCGTATTTTTCCTGGGGATTTTCATGCGCCGGATCAACATTTACGGCTGCATGACGGGCATGATCGTCGGCTTCATTCTCGGCATGTTCCGTCTCGTTACGGAAATTTACCACGGCATCCATCCCTTCGCAGAAGGTTCCCTCATGGCGATGTTTGCCGGCACGAGTTACACATACATTTGCATTTTACTGACCGTCATCAGTTCGCTCGTCATCGTGGGGGTCAGCCTCGCGACGCCGAAACCGGACGAAAAACAACTCGCCGGTTTGACGTATTCGACCTCCACGGAAGCACAACGGCGTGAGACCCGCGAAAGCTGGGGTGTGCTCGATGTCGTGATGACCGGGGGCTTGCTCGTGATAATCCTCGGCATCTACCTTTACTTCACCGGCTGATATACCGGAAACGCGGTGAAAACGGACATTTGGTCAAGTCTGCCTGCCGCACTCACTCGTTATAACATATTGCTAAATATCAGGTTATACATTATGTTCGAGCGGCAAGCGATTGTTCGCGGGAAAAACATGCCGCATTTTCATGCCGTTTACGGTACATTGCGACATCAATGAAACTGCAAGAACTCAAGGAAACCGTATGCCGGGCGAACATCGACCTGGTCCGGCACGGTCTGGTTTTGTTTACGTGGGGCAACGTCAGCGGCATCGATCGCGAGCGGGGCCTGGTCGTCATCAAACCGAGCGGTATTGATTACGATGATTTGCGCGCTGAAATGATGGTCGTTCTCGATCTCGACGGCGACGTCGTCGAGGGAAACTTGAGACCGTCGTCGGATACCGCCACACACATGGCGCTTTACCGGGCTTTTGAACACGTGCAAGGCATCGTCCACACCCATTCGACTTACGCCGCGGCATGGTCGCAGGCCCGGCGGGACATTCCGGCGGTCGGAACGACGCACGCCGATTATTTTTACCGTGACATTCCCTGTACCAGGCCGATGACGGCGGAGGAAATCGACGGCGACTATGAAGCCGCGACGGGCCGGGTGATCGTCGATTGTTTCGAGTCGCGGAAGCTGAGTCCGGTTTTCGTACCCGGCGTCCTGGTATCGAATCACGGCCCTTTCACTTGGGGGAGCTCCGTCGATGAAGCGGTGCACAACGCCGTCGTGTTGGAGGAAGTCGCTAAGACGACGTGCCTGTCGGCGATGCTCAATCCGAAACTTCCGATGAACCCGAAACTGATCGAGAAACATTTTCGCCGCAAGCATGGTCCCGGCGCTTATTATGGCCAGGTCGACAACTCTCATTAAACCGGTAAACGAATAATGCACGAAAACATCTCGTTTGAAAATCTTGAAATCTGGTTTGTCACGGGAGCGCAGCTCCTTTACGGCGGCGAAACGGTCAAGCAGGTCGACGCCCATTCGACCGCCATGGTCGACGGCCTCAACAAGGGCGGCAAATTACCGTACAAGATTGTCCGCAAAGGGACCGTCAACAGCGCGGCGGAAATATCGGACAAGTTCCGTGCGGCGAACAACGATCCCAAATGCGTCGGCATCATGACATGGATGCACACGTTCAGCCCCGCGAAAATGTGGATCGGCGGATTGAAATCGTCGCGGAAACCGATCCTGCACCTGCACACGCAGTTTCAACGGGAAATTCCCTGGTCGGAAATCGACATGGATTTCATGAACCTGAACCAGAGCGCACACGGCGACCGCGAGTTCGGGCACGTCATGAGCCGGATGCGCAAGGCGAGAAAGGTCGTCGTCGGATTTTGGGAAGACGACGACGTGCAAAACGGAATCGCCGTCTGGATGCGTGTCTGTGCCGCCTGGAACGACGCCGGGGGAATGCGGATTTTACGCTTCGGCGACAACATGAACAACGTCGCCGTCACGGACGGCGACAAGGTCGAAGCGGAAATGGTGTTCGGTTATCACGTCGATTATTGCCCCGTCGGTGATTTGGCGGCCGTCGTCGCAAAGGTTGCGGAAGCCGACGTCGACGCCATGATCGCCGTCTATGAAAAAGAATACGTCTTTGCCCCGAATGCCGCGAAGTCGGGGCCCGATCACCGGCAGGTGCGCGAAGCGGCGAGGATCGAAATCGCGTTGCGTCAGGTGCTCGAAGCCGCAGGCGCGAAAGCGTTCACGACGAATTTCGATGCCTTGCACGGGCTGGACCAGCTTCCCGGCCTGGCGTCCCAACGACTGATGGCCGATGGTTACGGTTTTGGTGCCGAGGGCGACTGGAAAACGGCGGCCCTGCTCCGTACGATGAAAGTCATGGCCCATCGCCTGCCGGGCGGAACCTCCTTTCTCGAAGATTACGTTTATCATTTCGGAAAACACCGCAACGGTAAAGACGCCGTTTTGCAGGCGCACATGTTGGAAATCTGCCCGACGATCGCGGCTCACCAGCCACGTTTGGAAGTTCATCCGCTTGGCATCGGCGGCAAGGCGGCCCCGGCCCGTCTGGTTTTCACGGCCAAACCAGGACACGGCGTCGCGGCGACGGTGGTCGACATGGGAGGCCGTTTCCGCCTGATCGTGAACGATGTCGATTGCGGCGCCCCGGAGGCGGACTTGCCGAAACTGCCGGTCGCCCGGGCTTTTTGGACGCCGCGCCCCGATCTTTCCGTTGCGGCCCATGCCTGGATTCTGGCAGGAGGCACGCATCACACGTCGTTTTCGTACGATTTGACGCCGGAATACTTCGAGGATTTCGCGGAGATTGCGGATATCGAGCTGTCGACCATCGACGCTTCGACGACCATTTATTCCTTCAAAAGGGATTTGAAACTGAACGAAATTTATTACATGTTCAATCGTGCCTTGGCCCGCTGAAATTCGACACGAAAAAACCGATGCACCTCAAACAACCCAAAGTGGCCCTGTTGATCGAAACGGCACGGAGTTACGGCCGCGGGTTGCTTCGCGGCATTGCCAAATACTCCCGCTTGCACGGACCTTGGCAATTCCATTTGACGCCGGGTGATTTCGAGCAGATGGTCCCCAAAATGCGGGATTGGGGCGGCACGGGAATCATTGCGCGAGTCTTGAACGAGAAAATGGCCGAAGCGATCATGCAGACGGGCGTTCCGGCCGTTTTCCTCGATTTTCCGCCCTTGATGATGAAAAAATCGAACGGAAACCGCCGGCGGTACATCGAAATGTCCAGCGACTCG
This sequence comes from Planctomycetaceae bacterium, assembly GCA_003509805.1. Taxonomy (GTDB): domain Bacteria; phylum Planctomycetota; class Planctomycetia; order Pirellulales; family Thermoguttaceae; genus UBA8133. The sequence goes on along the minus strand of DOMV01000312.1, from coordinate 11,814 downwards.
GAAGGAGCCGCCCGCATGGCTGCATTCCATTTGCGGGACAAACAATTGGTGCATTTCGCGTTTGCCGGATACCCCTCTCAAATATGGTCGGAGAAGCGCGAGAAGGCTTTCGTGCAAGCCGTCCGCGAAGCAGGTCATTCGGTCCACGTATACAAGCCGCCTCTCCGCTCCGGTCGTTTGACTTCATGGGAAAAAGAAGAACCGGCGTTGGCTGCATGGTTGTCGTCGCTTCCCACGCCGCTCGGGCTGATGGCCTGTAACGATCAGCGGGGGCGGGAAGTCCTCGACGTCTGTGAGGCGGTCGGCATTCGCGTCCCGGAAAAAATCGCGGTCGTCGGGGTCGACAATGACGATATTTTGTGCGATTTGAGTTCGCCGCCCCTTTCGAGTATCGCGTTGAATACGGAAAAAGGGGGGTATGTCGCCGCCGGCGTCCTGCATGACATGATGAGGGGGCGGCGGATCGCCGTTGAAAACATCCTGGTCGAGCCGCTCGCCGTCGTCGAGAGACGTTCGACCAACATCGTCGCCGTCAACGATGACGACATTGCGGCCACTCTCCGGTTCATCCATTTGCAGCCGCCGGGCTGCATCAGTATCGACGCCGTGGTGCGCGAAGTCGCCATATCGAGGCGCGCCCTGGAAATCAAATTTCGAAAAGTGCTCGGAAAAAGCATTTTGGACGAAATACGGCGTGTGCGAATCGAACATTCCAAACGCTTGCTTCGGGAAACAACCTTGGCGATTCCGCGTATCGCGATGGATGTCGGTTTCAGAACGCCAAGCTATTTTACGCAGGTTTTCAAAACGGAAACCGGGATGACCCCGGCAAAATACCGCTCCACCATTCATGAAGGAGAAATGTAACGCATACGGTTTCCACGTTATTTCCGTCATTTTCATTCACCCTCACACACACAGACAAACGCCATGAAACACACACGAACGCTTCTATCGGTAATGATTTTCATTTCGCTCCTCTCGGTGCCTGCCAAGGCGCAGGAGACCGTCGTCATCGACGCATCGAAAAAAGGCGAGGCCGTTTCACCGTACATTTACGGACAATTCATCGAACACCTCGGCCGCTGCATCTATGGCGGCATTTGGGCCGAGATGCTGGAAGACCGCAAATTTTACGACATGCCGGGCACCCAAGGGTCGCCTTGGTCCGTCCATTGCCTGAAGGGGCGTTTCGAAATGGATGCGGAAAATCCCTTCGTCGGAGTCCATACGCCGAAGTTTACCCTGGGCGACTCCCAACCGTCCCGTATCGCCCTCACGCAGGGAAATCTGCGGTTCAAGCCGAACACGAAATATGTCGGTCATGTCTGGCTCAAATGCTCCGAAGGAATTGAACATATCGACATCAGCCTTACGGCGTCCAACGACTTTCCCGCAAAGTCGATTTCGTATGTTGCATCCGCCCCGAAGTCTGTCCCGGTCAAAGTCGGGGATTATTACAAACATGAGTTCGAGTTTGAAAAACCCGGCACCGAAGGATGCTTCCAAATATCCGTCTCAGGCACCGGAACCGTCCACATAGGTTGCGTGAGCCTGATGCCCGGCGACAACGTGCAGGGAATGCGCGCCGACACGTTGGCCCTGCTGAAAGAGCTTGACTCGCCCGTCTACCGTTGGCCCGGCGGCAATTTCGTCAGCGGCTACGACTGGAACGACGGCGTGGGCGACCGGGATCGACGACCGCCCCGCAAGAACCCGGCTTGGAGAGGAATCGAGCATAACGACTTCGGCCTGGATGAATTCATGCTCTTCTGCCGCCTGCTGAACACGGCCCCCTACATCGCGGTCAACTCGGGCAACGGCGAGGTGGAGAACGCGCTGGCCGAACTCGAATACACGAACGGTTCGAGCGACTCTCCGCAAGGGAAACGTCGTGCCGCCAACGGACACGCCGACCCCTACGGTGTCAAATTCTGGGGAATCGGCAACGAAATGTACGGAAATTGGCAAATCGGGCACATGCCGGTCGAGGACTACGCAAAAAAGAACAATGCGTTTGCCGAGGCGTTCCGGAAATTCGATCCAAATCTCGTTTTGGTCGCCGTCGGTAATGTGGGAAAATGGGACGAGGTCATCATGCGAAAATGTGCCGATCACATGGATTTGATAAGCGAGCATTTTTATATCGGCGATCCCGGCAAACGTACCGTTCCCGAACACGTCGAGAATGTTCCCAGGACGATCCGCAATATCGCCGAGGCCCACCGGAAATATCGTGCGGATTTTCCGGAACTGAAAGGAAAAGACATTCGCATCGCGATGGACGAGTGGAATTATTGGTACGGCCCGCATGTCTTCGGCGAATTGGGAACCCGTTATTTCGTCAGGGACGGTTTGGGAATCGCGGCGGGCCTGCACGAGTATTTTCGCAACAGCGACGTTTATTTCATGGCCAATTACGCCCAAACGGTCAACGTGATCGGCTGCATTAAAACGTCGGCGACGAACGCCGAGTGGGAAACGACCGGACTTGTTCTCAAGTTGTACCGTCGGCATTTCGGCACGAAACCGCTGGAGGTCGCGTCGCCGCAACCGTTGGACGTCGCCGCCGCACTGACGGAAGACGGCAAATTCATGACGATCGGCATTGTCAATCCGACGGAGAAGGAAGTCGATTTGACTATCAAGTGCGGTGATGCCGCGGTCGGTGAAATTCTCCAGCGTTTCGAGATCGTCGGCAAGAGTCCGCTGGACTTCAACGATCCCGATCAACCGAGGAAAATCGATATCGTCGAATCGAAAACGACGACGGCGCCGGGGCAGCCCGTCACGGTTCCCGCCTATAGCGTGACATTACTGAAAACAGCCGTGGCCGTTCCCGACTGATTTTCGACGACAATCGGAGTCGCACCTGTCCGGAGGCGATGGTTCGAACTTGTACAATCGCTTTCCGACGGGGGCGGCGCCTTTGTCCCGAACCGCGTTTTTTACTTTGCTACGCCACTTTTTTGTCAAGGAGAAAAACCGTGTATTTCATTCCGAATGTCAAATCAGGGAGGGGGGGGGATTCAAGGGCTTTTACTTTGGTGGAACTTTTGGTCGTCATCGCGATCATCGGCGTCTTGATCGCCTTGCTTCTTCCCGCTGTTCAAATGGCCCGCGAGGCGGCCCGGCGGATGCAGTGCCATAACAACGTCAAACAGATGTCGTTGGCGCTGCACGGCCACCACGACGTCTACGGGAGTTTTCCCGCCGATTCGCAAACGCACCGCCTGTCTTCGCCGATTACGTACAACGGCAAGGTTTATGACACCTATACGGACGGGCTGACGTGTTGGGCGAAGATTTTTCCGTTCATGGAACAGACGGGACTTTCCGACGAAATCACGTCAAGGATAAACGACGCCGTCAACGCCGCGGTCAACGGGGCCGCGTCGGGCGAACCGATGACCGTAACCCGCGGCGGTCACACGGTAACGGGCGATGCGGCGCTCAACAAGGTTCCCGGGTTTCTTTGCCCGTCCTACGCCGGGCCGTTGATGACCGACCCGGCCGTCAGCACCACCAGCTACGGGTATTACTGCCATTACTTCGGCAACAGCGGCGGTTTGGAAGCGGACGCGGATGTAGGCGTGTATGGGAATTCGGGTGGGCACACCATGACTGGCAAAACGGCGACGGTCTTTACGTATCGACAGGGTGCCGTTTCCCCGGGCGGCGGCGGCGGCCCCGATGCGACGAACGGCGTCATGTATCGGGACAGCGCGATTACGTTCGGGGCGATCGGCGACGGAACGTCCAACACCTTCGCTTGGGGGGAAATCGCCTGGGAAGGTTACGGTTACAGCGGTTGGAACAGGTCGACGGGACCGACGACGAATTCCGCGAAAGCCCACGCCGAACAAGTGCCGTTCAATTATTACAAAAAATGGCGCGACGACAGAACCCTTACCTATCGCGTCCGTTCGTTCACCCCCGCGGAAGACGTCCCCGTCGACAAACAATCGGCGTGCGGCGCTTACGGTTCGCAGCATCCCGGCGGATTGGTGGTCGGACTTTGCGACGGTTCCGTGCGGTTTGTCAACGAAACGGCCGACGGGACCGTCCGTTTACGATACGCCTGCCGCGACGACGGTGAAACGGCGACGCTGCCGTAATTCCGGACACGACCGGAACCGTTTAATGCAAGCCCGCAGCGCAGTGACGGGAGACTACGGTAAATCCCGGTCGCTTCACGTTGTTGCGCTCCCGGCTTTTATACCGCAAACGGCATGACAATCCAAAAATGTCCGTTTTCATCGCGNNGTCGTCATCGCGATCATCGGCGTTTTGGTCGCGTTGCTTTTACCGGCGGTCCAGGCGGCGCGCGAAGCGGCCCGGCGGATGCAGTGTGCGAACCATTTGAAACAACTTGGCACCGCCACGCATAGTTTTCACGACGCCAAAATCCATTTGCCGGCGTTGAGAAATTCAACGGATGTTCTTGATATGCACAAGGCCGAGTGGCGCAGAGACAACGTCGGATTTTACGGGTTCTATTCGGAGTACGGCTGGACCTTGTTGCTGTGTCCCTACATGGAGCAATCCGCGCCGTGGGATGAATTCGCACGGTTCGTCACAGAGCAAGATTGGCGGTCGAGCCCCAGCGACATCAACAACGCCGAATTCAAAGTCATGCAAATAGCGACGTTGTTGTGTCCCTCTGATCCTTTCGGCAACGCGCCGCACGGTTGGGATGTCGCGCCGGGCCGATGCAGCTATCGCGGCAGCCAGGGCGACGCCCCGGTGGATGACGTCGATGTCATGTTCCGCGGTACGATCGGCGCTTCGTTGACTTGGAATTGTTCCGAGACGAAAGTAATCGGCTTGGAATCGATCCTTGACGGCACTTCCAACACGCTCCTTTTTTCCGAATCCTGCATCAGCGGAGACAACGCGACGTCGGGACAACCGATCAAGGGCGGAGTGGCCCACCAGGCAGCCGGTGTTTGGGAGGCCCCCATCGATTGTTTCAACACCCGCGGTCCCGGCAATACGTTTAAGCCCGGTGTTACAACGGGTTGGAGAAGCGATAACGAGAACTTGGGAGTCGGACGGGCCTGGTGTCATACCGCGCGTATCGCCGCTTTATTCAACACGATTTTGCCCCCGAATGGACCGACCTGTACGTATGACGATTATTTCAACAACGGGGCGACCGGCACGGCAAGCAGTTACCATCCCGGGGGCGTCAATGTCGTATTCGCCGATTCGTCCGTGCGATTCGTCTCGGAAACCATTGATACCGGACGGTTGGAAGAAAACAGTATCGATCTCCGGGACCGGGGAGGTCCGGCCAAATACGGCGTCTGGGGCGAACAAGGGTCCCGTGAGGGGGGCGAATACCGTACCCCCTGATTTTTCACCGGAATTGTTCGGTAACGGTCGCATGGTTTGTACTGGAGCCGAAGGCGGTGGGGCAGTTTCGTGAATTGTCGATCCGCGCAAAAAAAACGTGACCGGCAATTCACGTTGAACCAGCGCGCTCACCTCGGTTTCACGACGTTTCGCGCGCCGCCGCCACGTTCATTCTCCGTTCATTCTCCGTTCATTCTCCGTTCATTCTCCGTTCATTCTTTCATAATCGGCGCGACATCATGAAGTATAAACAGACCTTATGGATGATTTGCCTTATTCTCGTTTCCCTCCTTGGCTGTCGAAAGGGGCCGGATACGCAATTCATCGAAGGAGTGGTCAAACTCGATGGTGTCCCGCTGGAAAAAGCGACCGTGACTTTCGCGCCGAAGTCAACGGATTACGACCCTGAAACGCTCGAACGACCGTTGCTGGCGTCCGGAGTGACCGATGAAAAGGGTTATTACAGGCTCTCTTCCGTCGGCGGCGGGCAAATCGGCGGCGGGACAACGGTTGGCAGCTATGTGGTTTTGATTGTCAAGAAGGAGCAAACGAACACGCCTCCGCCTGCCAAGCCCGGGGAACCGTCGATTAGTGTTCGCCCCGAGTATAAGTACCATACCCCGAAAAAATTTGAAACTCGCGATACCTCGGGCATCGAAGTGGACGTGGTCAAAGGCCGAAACCATTTTCAATTCGACCTGCAATCAGACGGTGGTTTCGAGATTGAAAAATAGAAAATAGCGTCCATCGTTGCCGACAAGCGGACCGCAGACGCTTGCGACGCCACCGTCCAAGTTTGTCTGCAAAAATTTTCAAACACGGAATCATGTATTTCGCCTTTTTGATTTTGTCGACGTTGCCGCTTTCCGAATCCGTACCGGAAAGTCAAGCCGTTGTTCTTCCGGCGTCGGTCGTTTCGCAAGCGGAAAAGTTCGCCAATCCGCCGGGCACGGCCATCGTCGTACAGCCCGGCGATGAAGATTCAAAAAAGCATGACATCAAGAATGCGATCAGAATTGACGTAAAAAATCAACCGCAGAATCCATGGAGCGTCGGTTTTCAAATTCCGACGGACAAAGCGGTCGACAAGGATGAGGTTTTGCTGTTCCGTTTCAAAACCCGTCATGTCGGGGAACAAACGGAAACGGGAGGCGCCGTTTTACGGGTCCTGTTCGAGAAAGGTTCGTCCCCGTATTCCAAATCCTTGTCCAAGGATGTGGAAGTCGAAAAAAACTGGACGGAATTTTCGTTCCCGTTGAAATCCGTCGATTCCTATAAAACAGGCGAAGCCAAGGTCGGTTTTCAGTTGGGGTTTCAAATTCAATCCCTTGAAATTGCCGATTTGACGCTGGAATCCTACGGGAAAGATTGCGATATCCGAAGCCTTCCGCAAAGCGGCATGACCTACGCCGGTCGGGAATCGCATGCCGCCTGGCGCAAGGAAGCCGAAAAACGAATCGACGCACACAGGAAGGGCGCCGTCGCGATTCATGTTTGTGACGCGGCAGGAAATCCGGTTGAAAACGTCGTCATCGAACTCAAAATGCTTCGACACGCTTTTCCCTGGGGGACGGCCGTGACGACAAGACGTTTACTCCAACAGGACGAAGACGGCAATCGCTATCGCGCGATCGTGGAGCGGTATTTCAATCGGGTCTCTTTCGAAAACGACATGAAATGGCATCGTTGGGACAACGACAAAAATCGCGACGACACCTTCAAGGCGATTGAATGGTTGCGGGCAAGAAATATCGACATTCGCGGACATTGCCTTTTATGGCCTTCGTGGCGTAATTCCCCGGCGGAATATCGAAGCATGGCCGATGAGCCGGAGCGATTGCGGCAAGCCGTTAATAACAGACTGGAAAAAACCGTCCTTTCATTAAGGGGGATCGTCGTCGCCTGGGATGTCCTCAACGAGCCGTTTGACAACAACGATCTGATGCAGGTGCTCGGGGACGAGGAAACGGTCGAGTGGTTTAAGCGTGTCCGACGCCTGGACGCCAACGCGAAACTTTATGTGAACGATTATTCCATTTTGTCGGAAAAAGGGTTGCATAAAGAGCACCAGGATCATTTGGAAAAGACGATTCGATTTCTTCAGGCACGTGGAGCGCCCCTGTCCGGAATCGGGTTGCAATCCCATTTCGTCGAAGCGGTGACGCCGCCGGAGCGCATAAAAAAGATACTTGACCGATTTGCCGCTCCGGGGTTGCCGATGACGATCACCGAACATGATATCGATACGGAGGATGAACAATTACAGGCGGATTATACACGGGATTTTCTTACCATGGCGTTTAGTCACCCGTCCGTGGAAGCGATATCGTGTTGGGGTTTTTGGGAAAAGTCCCATTGGAGACCGAAAGGCGCTTATTTTCGGTCCGATTGGTCCTTAAAACCTGCCGGACAAGCCTGGATCGACCAGACGACGAAAAGGTGGTGGACTCACGAGCGAGGCGTATCCGATCAACAGGGAAACTTCGAAACAAGGGGTTTTTTGGGCGATTATGAGATCCGTGTGCGTATTGACGACAACGAGCAAGTGATCCGGGCCTCAATCCCAAAACAAGGAACCGACATCACAATCATGTTGCCATAAACAGTCGCTGCATGGAAAAACCAGCGGCTGTGCCGCCCGGTTATACCGGAAACGCGATGCAAACGAACGTTCGGTCCAGTCTGCCGCACTCAATCGTCCCTAACTTCTGTTTGTATAATGATATAAACGGATCGTTCGAACGACAGGCGATTGTGCGCGGGAGGATTGTCACGCCGTTTACGGTATAAACCGCATTCTTGAAGATCGGTTCGCTGTTTATCTGAAAAGCGAATCCTTGATAAATCGGACCGGAACTTACATGTTTTTCCGGTGTTGCTTTATTAAGGTCTTCCGGCTGAAAATCGAACGTGAGGCGGTCGTGCGGCGATGTTGTGAGGCAACCGTCTTTGAGGCGTTCTCAAACTTTTTACAAAAGTACGGTGCGCCCTCGTTTTGTTTTTTATCCGGCGCTCATGAGTGGACAACCGCTATTTTTTGGAAATAATTCGAACATGCCGAACAAACCCGACCATCAAATTTCCCGTCGCGACTTGCTCCGTGCCGGCGGCCTCGGAATTCTCGCCACCGGATGCGCGCATACGCTGCTGGCTCAAACACCGGAGACGAGAACACCCGGTGCGCCGCCGCCCGTCCAACCGCCGCATGACAGCGGCATGACCCATGTCGTGGTCACTCCCGACAATTTTTCGATCGTCCGTGACCGCTCGAAATGTACCCGCTGCGGCCAATGTCTCGACTATTGTTACCGTTACGGAACCGTACAGGGACACCGCTCCTCGGAAGGTCGCCTGTCTTGCATCAACTGCGGCCAATGCACGATCCAATGCGAACCGCGATCCATCACGGAACGGTCGGGAACTGCCGCATTTTCGGCGGCGCTGGCCGACCCCGAGACAATCGTCATCGTCTCGACCTCACCGGCCGTGCGCGTCGCCTTGGGCGAGATGTTCAACATGCCGCCGGGTAGTTACGTCGAAGACAAGATGGTCGCCTCGCTCCGGAAACTCGGCTGCGATCGCGTTCTCGACACGACATTCGGGGCCGACCTGACGGTCATGGAGGAAGCGTCGGAATTGCTTCGTCGCCTGGAAAAGAATGCGGATTCAACGTATCCGATGTTCACGAGTTGTTGCCCGGCCTGGGTGCGTTTCGCCGAACTGTATACGCCGCATCTGGTTCCGCATCTTTCGACGGCGAAGAGCCCGATCATGATGCAAGGAGCGACGATCAAGACCTATTTCGCACAAAAAGAAAAAATCGATCCGAAACGGATTTTCAACGTGGCTGTGACGCCTTGCACGGCGAAAAAAACGGAAATCGCGCAGCCCGGTTCGAATATGCCGGCCGATCAAGCCGGTTATGAGGGACTCGCCGAAATCGATCTCGTCCTGACGGCGCGGGAGTTGGGAACGCTACTGCACGAGAAGACGATCGACTTCCCTAATCTGCCGGGATCGTCTTACGATTCGTTCATGGGGCGAGGCAGCGGCGGCGGCGTGGCCTTCGGTCGAACGGGCGGCGTCATGGAATCGGCCCTTCGCACCGCATACTATTTGACACACAAAGAAAACGCTCCGTTCCAGAAGGCGGTCGCTATCAGGGGGACAACGCGGACCGTCAACTGGGTGAATCCGATGCCCTTCGGTCGCATTGCCGGGGTGCGCGAGGATACGATCGACATGAAAGATCGGCAACTCCGTATCGCCGTAGTCGAAACGCCGGGTAGTTTGCGCAGCCTTCTCGACGCCATCGAGAACGACGGTGAACGGTTCGATTTCGTCGAAGTCATGGCGTGTCGGGGCGGTTGCCTCGGCGGCGGCGGACAACCGTATCCCCTGCAATTATCGATGCTTCCGGAATTAATCCACGCCCGAAAGGACGCCATCCGGACAGGCATCGACCGAAGCAAAGTGAGGTTGTGTCACGAGAATAGCGAGGTCGCCCTGGCCTATCGGGATTTCTTCGGCGAACCGCTCGGCGACAAAGCGAGAGCGTTGCTGCATCGTCGCTAGTTGTATCGTCGCTAAACGCCACGACCGGGGCAGTCCGCTTGTTGATCTACTGGAAACGCGATGAAAACGGACATTGGGTCCCGTCTGCCTGCAGCACCCAATTGTCCTCAACTTGTGTTAATGTAGGCATTTACACGGATCGTTCGAGCGGCAGGCGGTTATGCGCGGGACTGTTCGCGGGAGGATTGTCATGCCGTTTACAGGATACGTCCTGCAATCCTCCCACCAAATGCGCGCACCCGGCGTTCACCGGCTCCTTATTTTTCGGACCGGGCCGTGAGTCGTTTTTTGACGGCGGCAATGAACTCGGGGCTCGTTCCGCAGCAACCGCCGATGAAATCGGCCCCGACCTCGATCAATTGCATCGCTTTTTCAGCGAACTCGTCCGGGCTCTGGTCGTACACCGTTTTTCCGTCCACCATGCGGGGCAATCCGGCATTCGCTTTCATCCAGAGCGGCAAGGTCGTCGCCGCCCGCATCCGCCGGCAGAGCGGGATAAAACCATCGATTCCCTGGCCGCAATTCGAACCGAGCACATCAGCCCCGGCTTCGGTGAGCATTTCGACCGCCTGTTCCGGCGTTTGGCCCATCATGGTTCGATCCTTGTTTTTACCGGAATCGAAGACGACACAGGCGACGACCGGCAAACCGGTCGTCTTGGCGGCGCGGACGGCAATCACGGCCTCGGCCAGATCGCTCATGGTTTCGACGACAAGGGCATCCGGCTGGGCCTGGGCAAGGGCGGTCGCTTGCTCATGGAACGCGGAATAAAGCTGTTCTTCCGAAACCTGGCCCATCATGAGCACGACGCCGGTCGGCCCGATCGAGGCGAACACCTTGGCGATTCCGTCGACGGCGTTACCGGTGGCGCTACCGACAGCATTTCGGGCGGCGTTTCTGGAGAGGCGAACTCCTTCGGCGTTGATTTCGGCGACCTTGTCGTCGAAACCGTGACGGCCGAGAATGAAACGGTTCGACCCGAAGGTGTTGGTCAAAATCACCCGGCTCCCGGCATCGACATACGCTCGGGCGACCTCCTGGACTTTCTCCGGATTGGTCAGGTTCCAATAATCCGGATGCTTGCCGACCGCCAGTCCGCGTAGTTGAAGCTGTGTTCCCCATCCGCCGTCCGTGAGGAGCGGCCCGGCCGCGAGCCAAGTTTGAATTGTCGTGTTCATAGTGGTTCCCTTTTTTGAAAGAGGCGACAGGCACGGGTATCGTCGATGCACCGGCAAAACGAGGATATCGATTCGTTCATCATTCGTCGCCGCTGTTGAACGAAGGAACATCGACATCGCTGGGGAGATTGATTCCCGGCATGTTTTGTTGCTCCATCTGAATTCGATGCATTTCCTGCGCGGCGTTGGACCCGATTCCGATGATGGCGAGGCCGAACATCGAAATGAAAATGACGACAATCAACGCGATGATCAAGTTGATCGCGGAGATGATGATTCCCGCGATACCCAATCCACGTCCTTCGGTTTTCAGGGCCAGATAGCCGCAGATCACTCCCGGAACCGCGGTGAAGGGACCGCACAGCAACCAACTGAGAATTCCCAGGACCAGCGAAGTGATTCCCATCCCGGCGCCGGGTGTACGTTCAACGGTTTGATTGGCAAGATCGTTTGACATAATGTATACTCCTTCAGGTGAAAAAAGGGGGGATTGTACCGAATCCGGACAGGTCTTACCGGGAATCGGCTTCAGGAAACTCCAAAAACCAACAGGGACACTTCCGGATAGGGCTTTCGTCCGGTGAGCATACGGGGCTTATGCTGGAAATCGTCATTCCTTGACACGTTCGATATATTCGCCGGTTCGCGTGTCGATTTTGATCATTTCGCCGTTTTCCACGAAATTCGGGACCATGATTTCCGC
>DOMV01000086.1 GCA_003509805.1 Planctomycetaceae bacterium | reverse complement strand
CAATGTTAATAGATCACAAGGCAAAATGAAATGACGTAGTTATTTAATCACTGTTTCTTAGCATGTTTCGCCGTTGGAGGCTATCTCAAATCACCTTGAAAGGCATGGGGCAAAGCCACAAATATGCCCTATCCCTCCCAATCGCGCAACCGGGTTTTACTACAACCGTCAAACGCACCTTGCCGTATCTCTACGCGACGATCTCGATTATGGTGCAAGTCCAGCGGCTTGCGTGCATGAGGCCGTTCGAGGTGTGCCGCATGAAAGTCGGCGAAATCGATACGACCGGCGAAATCTGGATTTACCGCCCGGTCAAGCACAAAGGCACTTGGCGAGGCCACGGAAAAGCGGCGGGTTTGGCCGTCGTAATAAACGAAATCGCCCGGCTTCCCGCACACAACGGTGACGATGACACACCGTGACCAATTTTTACATTTCGGTCAAAAAATTTTTGTGATTGCATTGACTTCGTGCCGGTGCAAACGTATAATCACCTCCGACAATTGGTGTATTGTTTTATACCGAAGCCGGCCCCGTTTTCCGGTTGAACCGCCTGTTTACCTTCGGCAGCGTCGTTTCGGTGGGCAGGCTCCTTGAAAGTCGGCTTCGGGAAATTTCAACAGCCTTCAGTATAATGCGGTCGTAAGCGGTCGTAAAGTGAAACCGCCGCAAAGTGAAACCGCAAGCGCCGTGCCGTGGAAGATGAGACCGGTCCCTTGTGAAAACGGATGGATGATTCACGCGCCCGCGAAAATCAATCTGTTCTTCGAGGTGCTTGGTAAAAGGTCGGACGGGTTCCATGAAATCGTTTCGCTCGCTTGCCCCGTTTCCTTATACGACACCCTGTATTTTGAATCGACGGAAAGTCCGGAATGGACGCTGGAGATCCACGGGGAATCGACGGGGATTCCGACGGACCGTCGAAACATCGTTATTCGCGTCCTCGAAGAATTTCGCTGCGAGACCGGCGTACGTCACGGCGGGCGTTTCGTCCTGGTGAAACGAATTCCTTCCCAGGCCGGTCTTGGGGGCGGTTCCAGTGATGCTGCCGCGGCACTCCTCTTGGTGAATCGTGTGCAGAGGCGCCGGCTGGATAGGGGTGCGCTTTGCCGGATCGGGGCCCGGGTCGGAAGCGATGTCCCGCTTTTCCTCCTTTCCGGAGGAAGCCTCAGTCGAGGACGCGGCGAACAGGTCGATCCGGTTGCCGGTTTGACGGGCATGCATTTTGTGATCGTCAAGCCGGAGGAAGGATTGTCGACGGCCGAGGTGTACCGTTCCTGCATGGCGGTGCATGACGGAGAATTCCGGCATGTCGAGCCGATGTTGGACGCCTTGCGGTTGAGGAATGGGAGGAAGTTCGCACAATCTTTTTTCAATCGACTTGAAGTTCCCGCGGAAACCCTTTGGCCCCAAGGGAAAAAACTCGCGGATGCGATCCGGCAGTGCGGTTGCCCGGTCGCTCAAATGAGCGGCAGCGGAACGGCCGTGTTCGGATTGTGCCGGAGTGCGACACATGCCCGGAGGGCGGCGGCAATCCTGAGCAATCGGATTCCGGGACGTATTTTTGTTGTGACAACGGTCGCCGACGCGTGAGCGCCGCGGGCAGACGTGACCAATTGTTCGTTTTCATCGCGTTGCCGCTATTGCTTGCGGAAACCGATGTGGCGTTCCGGGGGACCGTATCGGCCACGAAAAAGTTCCGTGTGGAAGTGCAGTACGGAAGTTCCGTGTGGAGGTTTGTTGTGTGTGTTCGCCGTCGGCTTTTCCCGCTTATTTTTGAGGACATCATTCGAGGCACCCATGGAAATCACCGAAGTCCGCATCAAGTTGATGGAAGAGCCATGCGAAAAACTCCGGGCATTTTGTTCCATCACCTTTGACGGGAGCTTCGTCGTTCGCGACCTGAAGATCATCGAGGGTTCCTCCGGGCCTTTTGTGGCGATGCCAAGTCGTAAATTGACGTCCCACTGTCCGCGTTGCCGTTTTAAAAATCCGCTCCGGGCCGCTTTCTGCAATCAATGCGGCGGGCGATTGGCCGAAACCGCGCCGCCGCCGCGCGATGAGACGGGACGCAACAAGTTGTATGCCGATATCGCCCACCCGATCAACACGCAATGCCGTGAAATGATTCAGGAAAAGGTGATCTCCGCCTACGAAGAGGAACTCGTACGGTCGCAGGAGCCGGGATATGTCTCCACTTATGACGATTTTCCGCCGTGTGAAGACGGTTCCGGGATTATCCTGGACGAAAACGCCGCGAAACCGGAGACGCCCCCACCGGCTTTTTCCCGGAGCGGCTGTGCTCAAAAAGAAACGCTTGCGTCCGTCGGCTGCGCAAATACGAAAAACCGGAATTTCGGTGCCGGAATTTTCGATTGAGACGTTTACGGCGTTGAAATTGTTTTGAGTTTCCCGCGACCGTGCCGGTTCCCCGGGAGACGGACGGACCGGCCGGGACTTTTTGAAGGTTTTCGGGAGATCGGTATGGGGCCTATTCTTGTGACCGGCGCAGCCGGCTTTATCGGATTTCATGTCGTCGGTCGCCTTCTCGATGCCGGAAAACGTGTCGTCGGAATCGACAACCTGAACGATTATTACGATGTTTCGCTCAAACAAGCGAGACTTGCCGAACTTCGACGTCGGGAAGCGGACCGACACGGCGAATTCACGTTTCACAAAATCAATCTCGTCGACCGGCGGGGCTTGGAAGCGCTTTTTCGCGACGGGCGGTTCGACGCCGTCGTTCACCTCGCAGCCCAAGCGGGTGTTCGCTATTCGCTCGAAAATCCGGCGGCGTACATCGACGCCAACGTCGTCGGTTTCCTGAACATGCTCGAATGCTGCCGGTATCATCCGGTCAAACACCTTGTTTACGCTTCATCAAGCTCGGTGTACGGCCTCAACCGGGAGATGCCGTTTGCGGTTTCCCAAAAAGCCGATTCGCCCGTGAGCCTTTACGGGGCGACGAAAAAATCGAATGAATTGTTCGCGCACGCGTATTCCCATTTGTTCGGCCTGCCGTGTACGGGTTTGCGGTTTTTCACCGTGTACGGCCCCTGGGGGCGTCCGGATATGGCGGTCTTCTCCTTTACAAAAGCGATCCTTGAAGGCAGGCCGATTCCCGTTTTCAATTTCGGGAAAATGCGGCGGGATTTCACTTACGTCGACGATATCGCCGAAGGGGTGGTCCGGACTTTGGAAAAGCCGCCTCGCAAGCAGATCGATCGAAGCGAGGTCGAACACGGCGGGGGCGTGTCTTTGCCTCCGGCAAGGGTCTACAATATCGGCAACCGCGAGCCCGAAGAGCTGACCCGCCTGATCGAACTGCTGGAAAAGCATCTCGGAAAAAAGGCGTTGCTCGACATGCAACCGATGCAGCCGGGCGACGTGCTTGAAACCTTTGCCGAAACCGGGGATTTGTCGGCGCTTATCGGTTTCGTGCCGCGAACGCCGCTCGATTCGGGCATCGAACGTTTTGTGGAATGGTACAAGGCGTTTTATTTGCGAGACGGAAATCAAGAGGCGTTCCGGGCGGCGTCGATTTGACTCGGCGCGGGCGGCGACGACGCGATTGCCCGTTCCCGATCCAGGAGGCGTCCCTGGGCCTCGATCGATTCCTGGCCCGGGTATCGAATCCGGCCGTGTTTGATGGCGATCAGCGAATTGATGATATTGTTTTCGACGATCTTCAGTTCTTTCAACGTCATGCCGCAGTCGTCGAACTGCCCGTCGTCGAGCTTCGACTTCGTAATCTGGCGGACCATGCTTTCGATCTTGCCCGGCGAATTGCCGTCGAAACTGCGGCAGGCCGATTCGGAAGCGTCGGCAAGCATGAGAATCCCGGCTTCCTTGCTTTGCGGCTTCGGCCCGGGATAACGGAAGGAACCTTCTTCGATGTGGTCGCCGTGTCCGCTTTCCTTGCTCTGCCTGGCCGCGCGACCGTAAAAGAAGGAAACCAGCGAGGTACCATGATGCTGTTCGATCAAGTCGATCAACGGTTGCGGCAACCGGTGTTGCCGGGCCAGGTCGACGCCGTCCTTGACATGGGCGACGATGATGAGCGTACTCATGCGGGGTTCGAGCATGTTGTGCAGATTCTTGGAATCACCCTGATTTTCGGCAAAATACTCGGGCTTGAAAATCTTGCCGATATCGTGAAAGTAGGCGCCGACCCGGGTCATGAGACCGCGGGCCCTGATCGCGTCGGCCGCCGCTTCGGCGACGGTTCCGACCTGCATCGAATGGGAATACGTCGCCGGGGCGCGCCGGATCAACTCCTGGAGAAGCGGGTGGGAAACGTCGACCAGTTCGAGCAGGCTCATGTCGGTCACGATTCCGAAAGGCCGCTCGATGAAGGGGAGCAGGCCGGTCATGATAAAGGCGGCGATGATGGGCCAGAAAAAATTGGCGCCCGCCTCCCAAAACAGGAAGGTATCGGTAATCCGGTTGTTGAGGAGCCCGGTCGCCAAGGTAAGCGTGAACGCGATGCAACCGCTGGTAAACCCGACGATAATCAATTTGGTTCGGGAACGTAAACGACCGAGTTGGGTGGCGACGGCAACGGAGGTCCCGATCATCACCAGGGGAATGCCGATCCCGCTCCCGTCGGGGAGCACGAGCGCAACCGTCAGGATCGACGCCAGGACGACGGAAAATTCCCAGGAATACATGATCGCGATGCATTGAACGAACAAGAGGAGCGGGACCAGTTCCCATTGCCCTATTTCGGTGGAACAATGCTGGAGGAACCGTCCCGTCACGACGGTCAGGAAAAGGAAGAAGAGCAGGACCGCGGTTCCGCGTGCCGTTTTCGGTTTGCGTCGCTCGCGCCGGAAAATAAAGGCCCAGCCGAGAACGAACAGGATGACAAGCAAAACGGCGACGGCGGTAAAGCGGAGCATTTTTTCATCGATATGCCGCGCTTTCATGGTTTCGGCATACTCCGCCTTGAGAATATTCATTCCGGAGAAACCGATCGGTGTTCCCGTTTCGATGGGGAGCGTCTGTCCCGGCAAAAATTCGACGCGTACAGGCTTGATCGCCTCGATCGCTTCCTGGCGCAACCGGGCGGTCGCCTCAATATCTTCGCGGAGCGTCCCCTTGAATGCGCCGCCGAGATTGGGGCGAATCCGCTGGAACAGGAATTGGGCCAATTCCTTGTTTTTCATCTCCTTGGTAAGGGAATCGAGAAACTTCGATCCGTCTTCGATCAGGACGGCATTAAGAAAGACCGGCTCGGCCAGATCATACGTATCCCCTTCCTTATAAACGAGAATCTGCTGCTGATTTCCCTCCAGGGAGGTAAAGTCGAGTTGCCGAATCAGTCCTTTTTCCATGGGGACGAACGCCCGGTTCAACGACCGGTTGAAATCGTCGAAAACCGGAAAAGCGGCTTTGAATGCGCCCTGAAACGCTTCAAAAGCCGCTTTGGGATCGGATTCGATGTTTTGGGGCACATCACCCGCGGGTCGGAGAAACTTCATCCATTCCAACTTATCGGAAGGAGAAAGCGAGTCGAAGTTTTCCGCGTTGACCATGACGGCAACCGTATTCCGCAGTTCATCCCGCATCTGGATCAGCGGCTGGGGATCGTTGATGAAAACATGCTTGAGCTCGGAACGTACCCGCATCTCGGCTTCGCGCTGTCCTTGCGGACTCGGGACGGAAAAAGGCGTTGCACAGACGATATTCCGATAGACGATCGTATGGTGTCGAAACCCGAGCGGCGGATTCCACGCCCCGATGACGGCACAGATACCGAGGACGGCAACCAGCATCAGCATGAGGTGAAATATCTTGTTGTCTTTACGGAGTTCCCGCCAGAACCACCCGAGCAACGAGGGTTTTGCGACAACCGAGGCGACCCGCTCGCTACGCGTCCTCTTTTGTCCGCCGCCGCCGGAAACCACGGTAGTTTGATTGGCGCCGGTGTTGTTCGGCACGGTGTTGCTCGGCACAGCATTGTTCGGCACGATGTTGTTCGTCGAAGAGACGGAGGTGTTTGGAGAAGAAGGCATGAAACGGATATCTCACGATTGTAGATCGCCGGACTTTGCCGACCCGGGAATATACTGAAAGCCGCTGCAATACAGTAAACATTTTTTCCGAAGCCGACTTTCGGGCAACTCGCCCCTCGAAAAAACACAGTCCGAAGGGCCGGGAGTACGAATCAACGTTGGATTCAGATTCCGCATTGATTCGTGGGCGACCACCGTGTACTCACGGTCGGGAGCCGAGCGCCCGTGCGGCACGCACCCGGCTTCGGTGTAAAACGTGTCAAAACGGACAAAACGAGAAGTTCCATTTTAACACGAATTCCGCCTCGATACAATCGGGATTTCTTGCGGCGGGATTTCTTGCAGTATATCTGCAAGAGGGCGGCATCGGCAAGAGACACATCTGCAAAAAGACACAGTGGCAAGAAGTGGGACACATCGGCATATCACCTCACTTGCCTATTTTGCCCACCCCGCCTGTTTGGACAGCTAATTGCCGGTTTCTTTTGCCAGAACGACCTGGGCCGGCCGGACGATTCGGTCGTGGAGCATAAACCCGGTTTGTGTTTCGTGCATGACATCGTTCGGCTCATGTTGATCGCTCGGCAACTGGGCGACCGAAGCGTGATAGTTCGGGTCGAATGCCTGGCCGACCGCCTCGATTTTCGTGCAATGGTATTTTTCCAGGACGGCAATGAATTGTTGCTCGATCATGCGCACCCCCTCGACAATCGCCTCAAGGTTCGGTGTTTTTTCGGCGGCTTCGAGCGTTCGGTTGATGTTGTCCCAGACCGGAAGGAGGTCGCGAAACAGGTCCATCGAGGCGTATTTGAGCGTTTCAATACGTTCCCGGTTGACGCGCATGCGGTAATTTTCCAGTTCCGCGAGCGCACGGAGTTTTTTGTCGCGCTCTTCATCCCGGTCGCGGCACATGGCTTCGAGTGCATCCATTTCGGCGGAATCCTCCCTTGTCGGCGCGTCGTCTGTCGCCCCATCGTCAAAATCGTTTTCAATCGGCAATGAATCACTCATGATTACAAAGGGTTATATTTTCAAACGGCGGCGCGGTCATACCGTATCTATACCGTAAACGGCATGAAAATGTTCCCGCGAACAATCGCTTGCCGCTCGAACGCAATGTGTAACTTGTTAATTAACAGCATGTTATGGCAAGTGAGTGCGGCAAGCAGACTTGACCAAATGTACGGTTTCATCGCGTTTCCAGTATACCGTTCACGCCTTATCTTCCGAAAAAAAATCATTCACGTATTGGCCGAGTTTTCCGAAAAACGATTTCCGTTCCGGCAGAATGTTTTCGTGTTCGAGTTCGGCCAGTTTACGTAACAATTCCTTGTGTTCGGTACTCAGTTTTTTGGGAACCTCAATGTATAGCCGGATATGGAGGTCGCCCGCGATGTTGCGCCTCGGTACCGGCATTCCGTGTCCCCGAAGCGTGATGACATCGTTATTCTGGGTGCCTGCCGGAATGGTCAATTTTTCGCGGCCCTCAAGCGTCGGCACCTCGATCTCGGCTCCCAGCGCCGCCTGGGCATATCCGATCGGCACCCGGCAGATCAGGTCTTGCCCTTCGCGGTGGAACAACGGGTGTTGTTTGACATCGATGAAAACGTAGCAATCCCCTGCCGGCCCGCCGTCGGCCGACTTTTCCCCCTCTCCCTGGATTCGCAGACGCGTCCCGCTGTCGACTCCCGCGGGGATTTTGACTTCCCTGTCGACCGTTTTCGGAACCAGGCCGGAAGCGAAACAGGTGGTACAGGGACTGGTAATCACGCTGCCTGTGCCGCCGCACTTCGGGCACGTCGATTGGATCGAGAAAAAGCCCGTCGATTGAACGACGCGCCCGCTGCCGCCGCAAAGCGTACACTTTTCAGGAGAGCTGCCCGGCTTGCACCCGGTACCGCCGCAGGTTTCACACAGTTCACGCCGCTTGAACGTAACGGTTTTCGTCACGCCCCGCGCGGCTTCGTTGAGATCGAGAATCAACTGGCAGTGAACGTCGGCCCCCTGGCGGACCTGCCGACCGCGCGACCGGCTTCCCCCGAACAGGGAACCGAACAGATCGCCGAACGAGCCGAAAATCTCGTTGATATCGGTGAATTGGTGCGCCCCGCCCACCGAATCGACTCCGGCATGACCGTAGCGATCGTAGGCGGAACGTTTCTGGTCGTTATTCAAGACCTCGAACGCTTCCGCGCACAACTTGAACTTTTCAACCGCTTCCTCGTTTCCCGGATTCCTGTCCGGGTGGTATTCCATCGCCTTTTTACGATAGGCAGAGGCGATTTCATCCTTGCCCGCGTTGCGTCCGATACCGAGGATATCGTAATAATCTTGTTTGGACATGTGTCAGTGCGATGTACTTTTCAACCCGACGGCCGATCCGACAAGGAACGTTATACCGAAGCCGGCCCCGTT
>DOMV01000170.1:5638-7781 GCA_003509805.1 Planctomycetaceae bacterium | reverse complement strand
TTCGTCAAGCGAACCGCATTGCGCTTGTTCCACCGTATAGAAGGTCTGGCGGTCATAGGTGATGCGAATGCGCGCGACATCGACCGTTTTCGGGCGTTCGTCGAGCGGGAAATCATCGCCCTTGATATCCTTGCCGGTGAACGTATACAACTTCGGCGCGTTCATCATGTCCTCGCCTTTCGGGATGTTAGCGTACACGGCATCACGGACATCGTCCGGGAACTTGCCGTTCATGCCTTCGAAGGTCGTGTTGGTCAAGATCACGACGGACAATTTTTTCGCCGGATCGACGAACCATTGATTGCCGTAAGCTCCGCTCCATGTCAACGTTCCCGGCGACTGCGGTGTTTTCGTCGCGGCCGGGTCAAGCAGTATCGCCCAGCCGAGGCCGAAACCGAAGCCCGGCATGATGCAATGAACACCCGGAGCGAGTTGGTCCGTATTCATTTCCTTCATGATTTGTGCGTCGGCAATCGGCCCGCCGCCGGTACGAATCGCTTCGAGCAGGAGCAGAACGTCGTGTGCCGTGGCGATCAATCCACCGCCACCGGAAGGATAAGCGTCGGGATTGAACGCCTGCGGCGGCACGCAATGAATTCGACCGTCAGACGTGGGGATATATTGATCGTCCGCCATACGGAGCGGTTGCGGCGAAGCGTTGTAATATGGAACGGCCAGACGATCCCGGTCTTTTTCCGCAACGACAAATCCAACGTCCTTCATGTTCAGCGGTTCCGCGACCAATTGCCGCATTGCTTCCTGGAATGTCGTCCCGTTCGCCTTGGCGACGACCGCACCGAGAACATCCACCGCCAAAGAGTATTGCCAGCCCGTTCCCGGCTCGAACAACAACGGTGCGGAGGCGATCCGTTTCAGATTTTCCTCCAGCGAAATGCCGGAATTGTCAAGACCGTCCGACACGCCCGCCTTATGATAGGGGCCGTCTTTCTTCTCGAAGAAACCGTAATTCAGCCCGGCCGTGTGCGAGAGAAGCCGGCGAATCGTGATCGTCGGCGTCTTGCCGTCCGGCGTTTTTGGCGTGAATTCGGGCAGATATTTCGTGACGGGATCGTCGAGGCCGATTTTGCCCTGCTCAATCAGCGCGGCGACGGCCATCGAGGTGAACGCCTTACTCACCGAAGCGAGACGAAAGAGCGTGTCTTCTTGAACCGGCGTTTTGGCTTCACGATCGGCCAGTCCGGCGGCGCGACGATAGACGATCTTGCCGTCGAGGGCGACGATGACTTCGGTGCCGACGATACGGTTCTCGGCAATGGCCGTGTCAATCGCCTTGTCGACGGCGACGGCCAACGGCGTTGAAATTGGCGTTGAAATCGGCGGTTCTTTCGCTTGGGAAGCGGAAAACGCCAGGGACAAAACAAGGACGGCGGACAGGGCCATCCGAAACAGTGGCAGCAATTTATTCGTCATGAATGATAAGGAAAAACGGATGTATTGTTATTCAAACGTTAAATCCACCGGACAACCTGTTCCATCGGTCGCCGGGTTTTCTCGCGATGGGGCGGCTCCTTGCGATAGCCGAACGCCGCCATGCAGGCGACGCCGTATTCATCTCCGTTTACCAATCCTCGCTCTGCAAGTAATTGTTCGAGCGGTTCTTTTTGAAAACCTTCGCAGGGGCAAGAGTCGATGCCGAGCAATGCGGCGGCGGTGAACATGTTCCCCAAGGCGATGTAGCACTGGCGGCAAGCCCATTCGAATTTCGCTCGCTCGTTGTCGCCGTAACAGAAATCGATTTTCAGGAACGTGTCGTACTTTTGTGTTCGGGCTTTCTGCAAATCGTCCGGCTGGTGCTGCGTTTCCTGCATGATCGTCCGCTGGATGTAGTCGGAGGTCGGCGTCATCGCTTCCGGCTTTCGAGCGAGCAGGACGATGAATCGCGAACAACTCGGCAACTGTGTCTGGGCGCCCCAAGATACGGAGCGGATCGCTTCCCGAAGTTCCTTGTCTTCGATCGCGAGAATCTGCCACGGCTCGAATCCGAACGAACTGGGGGAAAGTCGGGCCGCTTCGAGAATACACCGGAAGTCGTCGTCGGACACCGGGCGATTCGGATCGAATTGCTTACAGGCGAAGCGAAACCGCATCGCGTCGAGAATGGTTTGCCGCATGTCGGTCATGG
>DOMV01000170.1:0-5611 GCA_003509805.1 Planctomycetaceae bacterium | reverse complement strand
GAACAGTTTCAGGCCGTTTACAGCATACCATTATCGTGAATTGACCTCGGGACTGTTGGCAGGCTTGAACAACACGATCACGACCTTGAAGCGGCAGTCCTACGGCTTCCGGAACCAGGAATACTCCAAACTAAAAATCCTCGCCTATTTTAACGCCTTTTTGAACTCCTCCAGCGACGCGCACGTCACGGCCAGTTCGGTGAGCGAGTCCAACACCACGAGGTCGCCGATCGCCAACACACGCTCGGAGACCGCCTGCGGCACCAGACCGAACCGCGTCGTTAAAAATTTCACCACGCCCCGTGCTTCACCGCGAGCTTCACCTTCAACGATCCCTTCCGTCTTTCCTTCCGTCCTGATCTGCTCATAAATCGTCGGCATGTTCTTTTCTCCAATCACTTTTTTGACCGTCTCGGTCACGCTCGTCAACTCCCGTTTCGTCAAGTTCCGGGCACTGCTGACAAGATAAAACCACAAAAATCGAATCAACCGCCGGTACTTCGGCGTCTCCGAAAACGGCTTCAACCGCTCCAGCACCACGCGACTTTTCGTGCCGATATCCGCCGAAAAAATCACCTGCATGATCCGAAGCACGGCGTACAGTTCCGGCGTTTCCGGGTCGTCGGGAACCTCCGATTCGCTCAACGCATTCAGGTCAAACAGGATTGCTCGGCGATGGGGCACGAAGTCGCCCATGAAACCGTAATCATCGTACACCTCCGCAACATCAATCGGCCCGGTAAACGCCGCTTCGCCGTGGTGAAACAGGATCACCAGTACCGGCGAGAGACGAAAATCAACCGTCAACCGCTTCTCGTCCTGTGCCCGCCGCACCTCGTCCTGACCGATCTGCCCGGCGTACTGGTCGGCCTGGAAAATCGCTAAAAAATCATTGTACGATTTGTGTTCCAACAAAACGTACACGCAAAGCCGCTCCTCCCGCCCCCGGATCGGAATCCGATAAATCATATCGGCCCGAGTTTCCCGGAATATGAGGCTCAAAAAGTCCTTCGGCTCGATAGTCAGGCCGTCGAGATCAAGTTTCTCCAGAACCTTCTTGGGCAGCACGAACCGCAAAAACGCTCGGGCCAGTTCGAGCCACTGGAACATTTCGCGGAACAACTTGTCGTGCGTCAGCGGCAAACCACCGAGGGCCTGGAGTTCCTGCGCAAACTGCTGCTCGGCCTGATTGTGCTGCGTTTCCCGACTCATGCGACTCTATTATACATCTCCGCCTCGCGAAAAACAAGCCGCGATCGGTAGCATTTCCCCGGCGTTTCGTGCCGACTTTCCCGGCCGACGTGATTTTTTTGCTTGACTCGGGGCCTGATGTCTGCTAGAATCGACGCTGTTCGTCGGTGTGTCCCGACGGCACTCCAAAACACAAACGCTTGCCCCGTTTGCGTTTTCTTTGGCGCCCGAGTTTGTCCCATCACCCTGAAAAAGAGGTTTTTCATGCCATCTGCCAACCGGATCGTTCTGACCGTATCCCTGCTTTTCGGTATTTTCGCTTCCCCGGTATTATCGACGGTACGGGCAGCGGACGAAATAACGTTCAAACCGATCGTGACCGTCTCGACCGGACCGATCGACGGGATTTTCGATGCCGCCGCGAAGGTGGCGAACATTTTCGAGGCGAGCGACCAATTGAGCCTCGTCCGCGACGGCGTCGCCTACGACGGGCTTGATCTCACAAAGCCGGTCGCGTTCTCCCTCCTAAGCGCCGGCGAGGCGGAAATCATGCCGGTCATCATCCTGCCGATCGCCGATCTCGAAAAATTTCAGGCGCCGTTGGAAACGTTGATGAAAATGGGCGGATCGCCGGGAATGAAACTCCAAAAAATCGAAAAGGACCGTTTTTCGCTCCAAACTCCCGCGGGCGTTTACGTTTTTCTCCAGCGCAAAGGCTGGGTGCTCGGGACGATGGAATCGCTTTCAGACCGGTTGCCCGATTCGCCGGAGGAACTCCTGCAAGGTCTTGAGAAAGAAAACCTGTTCGCCTTCCGGGTCGATTTCGCCAACACCGATTACGAGGAACTTTCCACGTTGCTGGTGCCGCTCCAGATGATTGCCGCCATGAACCCGGCGCCGGGGCTCCAGCAGAATCTCGACATGATGGATAAATCCCTCGAATTGTGCTGCAAGGAGTTCGACCAGGTAACCGTGGCCTACAAACTCGATTCGAAAACCGCGGACTTTGCCTGCGTCCTTGATTACAAACTCAAGCCGGGAAGCACCACGTCGAAGCAGGTTGCCGCCATGAAGGATACGAAGACGGCGTTCGGCGGTTTCTTCAAACCGGAGGGGGCGATCGCCGCGATGGTCGGCACCGGCAAATTCGACAAGGAACAGGCGGAGTTGGGAAAAGAACAAATCGTTCCGATACTTGAAGGGCTCGTCGCACAACTCGAAGAAAACGACGACGAGCGTTCCCTGGCCCTGATTCCCGCCGTCGACATCCTGCGGAAATTGATTTTTTCCTCCTATGACAAAGGGGAAACCGACTGCGCCGCGACCATGACGGGAAATGGGATTTTCCTCGGGGCAAGTGTGCTCGGCGACGGTAAAACCGCTGAAAAATTCATCGATCAACTGGTCGAGCCCGCCAAAAACGAAGACGCGGCGGCCGTCAACAAGTATTTCAAACGGAATGCGTCGACACTCGAAGGTTATGCCGTGAACACGATCTCCGCCCCGCTGAAAGAACTCGTGGAAGCGGCCGGCGAGGATGTCGACGACCTGCCGGAAACGATTGCTGACAAAAACGTTACGCTGATTTTCGGCGTAAAGGACGACGCCTGCTGTTTCGCCGGAGGTCTCGGGACCGTCGCGGAAATGGAAAAAGCCCTCTCGGCGGCGATTGCCGATTCCAAGACGCCGAAGGCGCTGCCGACGACGGTGGCCGTTTTTTCCGTCGCCCAATTGGGAAAATGGGTCAAATCGCTCGATCTCCCGCATGTCGCGTATTACGATCCCAACGTCGCAAAATACATCGACGCCATGATCGCCGCCGGGGACGATTGCCTGATTACCGTGGATGTGGATTACGGGACGGATGTGGTGTCCGCCAAACTCACCGCAACAGGCAAGCATTTTACGCTGATCAAAAAGATGGTCGACATCGCCCAGACTTCGCGCCTTGAAGACGTCGATTTCGATACCCCGCCGGGAAAACCGGGATTGCGCAAAGTCGACTGACGCGAGAGTCTTTTCCTGCCGCGATATCTTTGACGAACACCTTGGCTTCCCATGCAAACCCTGGTCATTTTCGGCGCCTCGGGCGACTTGACATCGCGGAAATTGATTCCGGCGCTTTACCGCTTGCATATCAAGAAGCGGTTGCCGGAGCCGGTCCGCATTTTCGGGTTTTCCCGCACGTCGATGAGCGACGACGATTGGCGCGGCAAACTCCGGGAATCGACCGCCGGGTTCCTCGGTACCGCTTTCGACGGGTCGGAATGGGACGCCTTCGCGCCGTCGATCCACTACCAGCCGGGCGATATCGGCGACTCGCAATCGTTTACCGCCCTTGAAAGCAGACTTGCCGAGGGCGAGAGCGGTCGTGTGAACGGCGGCGTGGACGGTCAGGTGACGAACCGTTTGTACTATCTCTCGACGGCTCCCCGGTTTTACGAACAGGTGGTCCACCAGCTCGGGGCCGCTGGAATGGCGAACGAATCGAAAACGGCGTCGCGGCGTGTCGTCGTCGAAAAACCGTTCGGGACGGACTTGGCCGGCGCCCGGGCGCTCAGCGCGTCGATCCACAAGGTGTTCGAGGAACGGCAAATCTACCGGATCGACCATTACCTTGGCAAGGAAACGGTCAACAACGTGCTTGTCCTGCGGTTCGCGAACACGATTTTCGAGCCCGTCTGGAACCGGAACTACATCGACCATATCCAGATTACGGCGAACGAGGACGTGCTGGTCGGCCGTCGCGCCGCCTATTACGAAACGGCCGGGGTGCTGCGGGACATGTTCCAAAATCACCTGCTGCAAATCCTGACGTTCCTCACCATGGAAGCCCCTTCGCGCTTCGAGGCGAAGGCGCTGCGCGATGAAAAGGTGAAGGTGCTCCAGGCGATCCGGCCGATGACGCCGGAAGAAATCGCACGCGACACGTTCCGGGGCCAATACCGGACCTATCGCGACGAACCCGGGGTTGCCGCCGACAGCCGGACGGCGACCTTCGCGGCCGTGAAACTGCGGATCGACAATTGGCGTTGGAAGGATGTCCCGATCTTCCTCAGGAGCGGCAAGGGAATGAGTTGCCGGACGACCCAGATTCTCGTCCAGTTCCGGCAGCCGCCGCACAGCATGTTCGAATGCGCCGGCGGCGGGTCGGGTTTCCCCTTGCATGAGACAAGCCCGCATGAGACAAGCCCGCATGAGGCGAATCGCCTGCTCATCCAGGTTCAGCCGGCCGAGGGAATCCGAATCCATTTTCTCACGAAGGTTCCCGACGCCGACATGCGGATGCGGATGACCGAACTCAATTTCAATTTCCGCGAAAGTTACCAGGGGGAAATGCCGGAAGCCTACGAACGGCTCCTGCTCGACGCGATGCTCGGCGACGCCTCGCTTTTCGCCCGGAGCGACGAAGTCGAAGCCGCCTGGTCGATCATCGATCCGATCCAGTCGGCGTGGGACCGCGATGCGCACGCCCCCGCGTTTTATGAGACAGGAACCTGGGGCCCCGCGACGAGCGAGGAATGGATCGCGCATCACGGTGCCCGCTGGTTCGATTCGTGCCCCGTCGTGTAGCCTCGTAACGGGTCATCTTGCATTTTTCAAACTGCGCGCGGACGCCTTGCGTTGCAGAGGCGGGTGGTCTCGAATTCGCAACCGCGTCTCCCCTATGATTCGTCGGCGAGCGGAATCGTTTTGCGGTCACCGCAATGGTGGCAGTATTCCAGTTGGGCGTGCCGGATTTTTCCGCAAGCCGGGCAGGTTTCGTAAAGCGATGTGCCGCAGTATGGGCAGCGATATACCGAAGCCGTTTGGAAANNTAAATCTCCTCTTCTCCGGATGCGGCTTTCGGTAGAATTTTGTGAACCGTCCGGCGCGTCCAGAACAAAAAGGTTCGCGGCCCGGTGCGGATGGGAAATTCGCAATTCGTACATAAAAATCGATCATAGGATTCGCGATTCTGCTTCAATATCCGTTCCAGTGACGGCCTGGCGATGGAGCGAATCGTACAAATCAGCAGCCACAAAATGGCGACGATCAGGGAACCGATCAAAATGTATTTGAAGTATTCGCGCGGGAAATACTGGAACATGACAAAACCGATCTGAATCAACGTCGCCAGACCGAAAGCGAGAAAGATCGGAAAATACGGGCTTGCGCGACGCCGGAGCAGGAAAAACAGTGAGGCAAGGAAAAAAGGCGCCAGAACGGCCACTTGGTAGAACGCCGTCCAGAGATAATGTCGTTGAAGCAATTTTTCGTATACCCGGCCCGCCGCCTGTTCCTGTCGGGCCATTTCGGCGTCCACGTCGGTTTTCCGTGATTCCAGTCGGTCCGCTTCCGCATTGGCATCGATCATTTCCGTGCCCAGCGTCATGATTTCGTGGCGGCGATCCAAGACCTGCTGCCCGGCGGATTGGGC
>DOMV01000296.1:556-6819 GCA_003509805.1 Planctomycetaceae bacterium | reverse complement strand
CCGGTCCGATCGAGTTCGAGCACGAAGGCTTCCACCTCCAGGAACAGGGACTCGGGCGAGTTGACGATCAGCGAATTCGAGCGAGCATCGATGGAAAGGGACATTTTCGGCGTTTCCTCCTTCACGGTCGTCTGCGTCCCGCTCCCGCCGCGTCCCGTCATCCGGGCCATCACTTGTCGCATCATTTCGCCCGCGGGCCCTCCGGCCATCATCGCCGGCGGAGGCATCATCGGCGGCATCCGGGCGCCTTGGTTCTGCTGTTGCCGATTTCCGCCCGCGTTACCGGAACCGGACGTCGCTTCCATTTTCGAAGCGAACACCTCCTTGACGACGGCCAACGCATCCTCGGCACGGATGTTCTGTAACGGAATCAAATGCGGCTTGGCCCGGTTCTGGATATCGCCGCCCGGAGCCCCGGGTTGATCGAGCAACGGCAAGAGCTTTTCGATCGTCCTGTGGTCGACCGGGTTGGCCTGGATAATAAGCGCGTTGAGCCGCGATTCCGGGATAATCGAAGGCGTCCCGGTCGCTTCGAACGAGGCGCCCGTGTCCAGCATGGCCAAAATCGCCGGGGCGTGTTCCGATTCCAGACTCGGCATGTTGCCCTGCTCATCGCTCCCACCGCTTCCCATGATCGATTTGAGCGTCTGCGCAACCACCTCGGCGGTCGAATTTTTGAGATAGTAGACGACCGTTTGCGTCTTGCCGAGAACGGATTCATCCGAAAGCATCCGGATCAGTTCTTCCAAGCGCGCAAGCGCTTCCGGGTCGTCGGAGGAAATCATCAGTCCGCCGGGGGAAAGGGAAACGACGACCGGCGGCGACACGGCTTGCATGTCGGGAACCGGGGTCACAGCCGGCGACGCTTGATCGGCTTGGGCGGATTGATCGGCTGGAGCGCGGCGTTCCCGAATCCACTCAATCGCATTGCGAATCGCCCCTTCATCGATTGGCATTGGATCGACGGGCATCTCCGCCGGCCGGGCCGAAGACGGCTCCTGTCGAACGTGTTGATCACGTTGAAGTTGATCCCGCAACCGTTCGATCTCCGCCCGGATCGCGGCCTGATCTCCCGAATTCCCGTCTGAATTTTCACCTGCATTCCCGTCCGTATTCCCGTTCTTATTCCCATTTGGATGCTCAGCGGAATGTTCCCGGACGAAAACGACGGGGAGGAATCGGGACTCCCGGTCGCGGCGTGTCGTCGGGCCGTACGGTTGCCTGTTCGTACGGAAATTATCTTCGATCAGTCTGTCGATCGTTTCCCGATCCGGCGTTCTCCGATCCGGGCCGTTCCGATCACCGGGAATCGCCCGGTCGCGCTCCGGGTTCGCGTTTGTGCGTTCTTCCGTTTCCGGTTTCCGTACCGCTCCCGGCAATTCCGTCGTCACTTTCGCAGGGACCATCGCCGAGGGGGGAACGACTTTCAATTCATTCGACCGCAATTCGGGCCAGATTTCCTTCAACTGCTCCAGGACGAGCGCCGCGGCCGTCGACGAAAGAGGAATCTGCCGGATGGTTCGCTCATCCTTCGGCGGCACCCCGGAACCGGTCTCCCCGAGTTTCATCAGGATGGCCCGGACCTCGTCAACCTGATTCGGCGTCCCGCGGACGATCAACTGCCGGTTGGCCGTATCGGGTTCGATCACCGGCGGCGTCCGGCCCACCGTTTTCTCGGAACCGGAAGCGGTGTTCGATTCGGCGGGCGTGAGAATTTTGCGAATCGCTTCGGCGGCGGCCGAGGGGGCCAGTCGGACAAGCGGAATCACTTCGACGACCGGGGCGTTCAACTGCATCTGGGAAATGGTCGCCTTGACCGTCCGGTGTTCCGGCATCCGGGCAAGCACGGCCAAACCGCCGGTTTTCGGATCAATGGAAAGCCGGACATCCGGTATGCCGACCAGGAGCGTCTGGAGGACGGCGAGCACGGTATTCGCATCGGCCGAACCGACGTCGTACGTTTCGAATTGCGGTTCCCCGTCGAGTTTCGTTTTCGAAGTGTCGTACGCGCCGTCGATTTTGCCGATGATTTCCTTGGCACGCTCGATCATGTCGGCACGACCGGTCAGCCAGATTTTCGAACCGGAAGCGTCGACCGCCGTCCGAAGCGAAGGATCGTTTTCCTCGATTCCGAGCAGTTTCCGGAGAATCGCCAGCGCTTCGTCGGCACTCATGTTTTTCATTTCGATCATGTTGATCGCGCTGGAGGAAACCTCGCTCGGGTCGTCGATCCGGCGGATGACTTCACGGATCGCGCGGAGATTGCCGCCGGTTTCGGTAATCAAAACCTGCTGCGATTTCGGGAGCATGACGATGGAACCTTGCGGACCGAGCATTTTTTCGACTTCCGCCTGGATGATTTCCGGCGTCGTCCGGTTCAGGTTGAACAGGACCCGGACGAGTTCGTATTTTCCCCGCTTGTCCAGTTCTTCCGAATCGATAGGCTCAAGCAGGTTCGGCGGAATCCCGTCAGGCAAATAAATGACGAACAGCATCCGACCCTTGCGTATGAGTGTGTATTCCTTGAAAAGCAGGATGCTGTTGAGGATGTCGAGCGCTTCTTCCGGAGTGTAATAATTCGGATCGGTCAAATTGAGCGTTCCCGGCGGGGACGTGTTCAATTCCAGCGAAAGATCGGCCAGTTCGGCGAACCACGGGATCACTTCCTTCCAAGGTTGATACCGGAAGTTGAAGCGGACATGCTTTTTCTCCGTCCATCCACCGGGCCTTTCTCCGCCGGGAACCGCGCCGGCCGGCGTCTCACGGGATGGTTGCGATACGGGCTCCGGTCGGCGTGCCTGATCTGTTTCGACCGTCGTTTTGACCGCCGTTTCGACCGCGGTATCGGCTGCACTGGAATCCGCCGGCATTTCCCCCGTTTCATCTGTGTCAACGGACGTGCCAACAGTCGCATCAACAGTCGCATCAACATGTTGCGTTTCCGATTCCGCGACTTCCGGCATGGGAGTATCGGGAACATCGTCCGTGGCACCACCGATTTCATCTTCCTCAAGAAAACGAAGCAATTTAACAGGTCGGTAAAGGGATTCAACCGACTCGTGTCGCGAGGAAACTGGCGCCCGGGACGGATCGGATTGCACCGGCACAACGTTCTGAATGGGCGGAATATTACGGATGGGAGATATATTCCGAACAGGCAAAATGTTGCGTACGGGTTCGCCTCCGTGGAGATGGTCCCTCGGCTTCGAATCAGCCTTTTCCGATTTCGTGGGAAGCGCATCCGTTTTCGCTCGCGCAGCCTTCGGCGTCGACACCGCCGTTTTCAAGAGGAGAGGTTCCGAAACCGGTGTCCGGGAAACGATCGGTTCTGCAAAAGAGATATCCTCCTCGATTTCCGTCTCCACCAACAAATCCGATTTCGAAGTCGGAGCAGTCGCTCCCGCAGATTCCGATGGCAACGTAACTTCCGATAATAACGATGATTCGGATTTTTTCGGTTCGGCGATTTTCGAAGACGTTGCGTTTTCAGGCTCATTCAATACAACCTGTTTATCCTCCGGACCGCGTTTGTCTTCCCCGAACAGGGATTCACTTTCCGGAAGAGGGATCGGAGCGGGATGGGTCCATGATCCACCGCTGCAACTACATCCTGCCAAAAGAGTAACAACGAAGAGAATGGGCGCGCAGCCGATAAGAAAGCCTGATATCCGACCGAAAGCGGCTAACGATTTCGAGAGATGCGGCAAAAACGTCGGTAAATTCCTGCTCACGGCAAACCTCACGATCCGGACATCGGGTTGGATAAAGAGCGAAACGATTCCCCCATTATACCATAAACACCGCGACTTCGCCGGATTGACCGCATCCCGTCAGGATTTTTTGGGCAAAACCGATCAATTCGTCGTTACGATCGACCAATTCGACTTCATCGGCGCATCAAGCCCGTGCCGTCGTTCAGGAATCCTTTGCAATGCCGTGCTCTTCGAAGATTTCGACGAACTTTTGCAATATCCGTTCCTTGTCCATGTAGATGTTGGGAACGTTTCCCTCAAGATAGGGCTGCAACAAATAATGGCGGTAAAGATCTTCGTTTTCGTCGATTTCAATGATGCGTTCGATCAGCGCCTCGTCGTTGCCGTAGTCGAACCGGTTGATGAACGATCCGGTGTTGAAATCGAGGTTCACTTTCGGATTACCCCAATAGATCGGTATGCTGGCGGCGAGCATCGGTTCGACGATTTTTTCCGTCGTATAGCCGGGCCAGGAAGAGTTTTCGAAGGCAATCGTGAACTTGTAGCGGCCGATGAAATCCATTTTGTCGGCGACCGGACCGCCGATGTTGTTGAGAACCCGACCACCGGAATCGACCTTTTTGTACTTCGAAAGTTTTTCGAAGAACCGGATACGCTCCGGCGCCCGGAGATTCGAATAGACGAAATTGCAGAATCGCGTCTTGCCGGCCACGATCGCGTCGATATCCCGGGAGTCGTCGAGGATCAGCCGGTCGATCAATTTGTCGTTATGTAAAACATAATACGGCAACCGGAAATTCTTTTTCGTCTCGGGAAAATCGAACGTAAACGCGTAATCGCAATCCTCGGGCGGACGCAGATTCTCGCCCGTGTAAAATATTTTCAGCGTGTTGCGATAACGCCAATACTTGTGGCGATAAGGTTGGAAGGGCCGAAAACCGCCTTTGAAGCAGGAAAAAATCACGCAATCGGGCCTTGAGGAGATTTCAACCGTATAACGACGGGAAAGGAGCTCGTAAAAAAAGTTGTCGTCCGGCTGAAAATTTCCCCAAAAATCGGCGAAAAGGACCCTTATCGTTTTTTTCTTCGTCATGGCATTCACGAGCTCGAACCGGCGGCCGGTTGAAGGTTGAATGGACAATGGATAACTGACAACGGAGGTGATGCAATTCAACCGTCACGATAAGGAATCCGCTTGCGTCCCCCTCGTTATCAATTGTCCATTGTCCATTCCGCCGCTTTTATTGCGGACATTTTTCAGTCGAACGAATCAGCCGACCGCTTTTTTGAGTTTGTCGACCATGTCGGTTTTTTCCCAGGTGAACTCCGGCTCGCTTCGACCGAAATGGCCGCCCGCCGCCGTTTTACGATAAATCGGGCGACGCAGGTCGAGATGCTTGATGATTCCGCCGGGGGTGAGTGGGAAAAGTTCGCGAACTGCCGCGGTCAGTTTTGTCTCGTCCACGTTGCCGGTTCCTCGCGTGTCGACCAGGACACTGACCGGTTCCGAAACGCCGATGGCATAGGCCAGTTGAATTTCGCAACTGTCGGCCAATCCGGCGGCGACGATGTTTTTCGCGACATATCGGGCCATGTAAGCGGCGCTGCGGTCCACTTTTGTCGGGTCCTTGCCGCTGAACGCGCCGCCGCCGTGGCTTGCCCAGCCGCCGTAGGTGTCGACGATGATCTTGCGCCCNNCCGTGCGGTCCGCCGATGACGAACTTGCCGGTCGGGTTGATGTGATACTTGATATTCTTGCAGTCGAGATCCTTCGGCAGGCAAGGCTCGATGATGTGCGGAATCAGGTAATCGGCGATCCCCTTCTGGTCGATCGAAGGGTCGTGCTGCGTTGAAACGACGACCGTATCGACCCGGAGCGGCTTGTGTCCGTCGAACTCGACGGTGACCTGGCTCTTGCTGTCGGGCCGCAACCACGGGACTTCCCCCTTGAACCGGGCCTCGGTCATGCGATTGGTGATGCGATGGGAAATCGCGATCGGCAACGGCATCAATTCCGGGGTATGGTTGCAGGCGTACCCGAACATGAGCCCCTGATCGCCGGCCCCGATCTCTTTTCCTTTGGAAGAGTCGTCGTCGACCCCTTGGGCGATATCCGGGCTCTGGCGGTCGAGGGCGACCATCACGGCACAGGTATCGGCGTTGATTCCCCATTCGTCGTCCACGTACCCGACCTCGCGGATCGCCTTGCGGACCACCTCCTGGTAATCGATCTTCGCGTGGGTCGTGATTTCACCCGCAATGATCGCGATGCCGGTTGTCACCATCGTTTCACAGGCGACGCGACTCATCGGATCTTCGGCGAAAAGGGCGTCCAATACGCCGTCTGAAATCTGATCCGCGAGTTTGTCCGGATGGCCCATGCTGACCGCTTCGCTGGTAAAGAATCGCTTTGTCACAAAAAATGCTCCTTCCTTTCGATCTGAAGATCAATAATGCCTACCGCACGGGAGTGGTTCCTCACGTGCCGGGAAAGGTACGGGAATCGTATTCCCGGTATGGCCGACCGGAGATATACTGGAAACGCGATGA
>DOMV01000296.1:0-497 GCA_003509805.1 Planctomycetaceae bacterium | reverse complement strand
CAGGCGATGGTGCGCGGGAGGATCGTCACGCCGTCTACGGTATATTATCGGTATATACCGGCGAAATGCAACCCGGGGGGCGATTCCGGCACGAGAAGCGATCACGGAGGGTTGACGTGTTGGCGCATGGAGTTGACGCATGGTATTGACATACGGAGTTGACAATCGACCTGTTCCGTTTAGAATTTCGGAAGGAAGCACGGCGACAGCACCTCCTTTCCCTTCGGCCCAACGAACAACCACGTTCACGACATGTCCATGAAAAGCCTCGTTCGCGATGAAGTCCTCAAATCCTCCGATGTGATCGTCGTCAAAGTCGGGACGAACGTGTTGACCGATGAGGACGGGATGCTGAACGAAAACCGGATCGCGGGCCTGACGGCCGATCTTTACCGGATGAATGCGCAAGGTCATCGGGTCATCCTGGTCAGCAGCGGGGCGGTCGGAGCCGGGATGGGGCGGCTCGGCCTGAAACGCCGTCCGACGGAACTGCCGCT
>DOMV01000022.1:4153-4747 GCA_003509805.1 Planctomycetaceae bacterium | reverse complement strand
GGCACGGGATGCAGGGTCTGGCCCACAAAGCGGCGGTGCTCGAAAACCCGGAATATCTCAGCGTGTGGGGAGCACAATCCTCGGCGGAAACGACCGCGACCGCCGATTCGCACCGGGCTGCGTGGCTTGCAAGCAATGTCGCCAACCAGTGGGGGGCCGCCCTGAATGTCCAGAGCACGTATGGCGATTTCCGAAAAGGCTCCAGTGCCGACCATTACATGCAAGCGTTGGAGCGAGGCGATTCGACCTTCGAACGGGTTTTTTATGACAGGGAAGGCAATAGGCGTACGGAAACATGGTCCGTCCAGATGTCCGAGGCCCAGTGGCGGCAGATCGTGCCTGAAAGTCTCGATACCGACGATCCCGACCGAATCAAAGCGGCCCGGTCGCAGATGGGGGCCGTCCTGAGCAACCGGAGCGCCAACCAGAAAGCGATCCACGACAACCCGGAACTCGCGGCCACGGTCCAGCATGCCCAAGCCGCAGCCCAATTCACGACCGGCGTGGCCATGGCCAGTCGGGCCAGTACCGCGCGAGGATACGTCAACCAACAGGCCGCCGAACTGGTGGAGCGACAGGGAATCAGTGCGACCA
>DOMV01000022.1:875-4076 GCA_003509805.1 Planctomycetaceae bacterium | reverse complement strand
ATCGGCAAGATCGGAGCGGCGATCCAACAGGAAGAGTTCGCAAGAATCCTTCAAACGGCCGATCAAGAAAGCGACGAATATAAGGTGGCGCAAACGTATCTCCAACTCATGGAGAACGAAACAGACCGAGATGAGATGGCCGTGCCGATCCAGCATTTACTGGACGAAATCGGCCTCAACACGGGCCACCAGAACGCCGTCGGCGCGATGAAAAACCTGAGCCGGAACGTCGCGGCCCGGCAGCGGGTCCATATCGCCGTTGCCTCGGAGGAACAACGCCGGAAAGACGCCTACACGGAAGGATTTTCGCAAACGGTGTTGACGCGGATTGCCGACTCGCTCGGCGAAGGGGCGACCTTTGAGGAAATCGTCAACGCCGCCTTCCAGATGATTGATGTCGACCCGGAAAGCGATCTCATGCAGGCCCATCAACACTTCACCGAGGCGAACGCTCGGGTACGGCGTTTAGAAATCGAACGGGATGAGATTTCACGGAACCGGAATATCTCCGACGAGAAGCGGCAGGAATTGCTGGGCCGAAACGACGTCCGCAGAACATCGGCCGTGCAGAATCTCGGCGATGCCCAGGCGAATCTCCAGCCGGAACTGCGAAAAATGCGATTTGGCTTCGAGCGGATGTCGACCGCCGAGTTCGATGCGAAGTTCAGGATGGACCTCGATACCTTGAATCAGGTCATGACCGTCGAAGATCAGCCGGGCGGCAAGTTCAAGTTACGGAAACTCCAGAGGGACGAAGTTCGGATCGACGCGGAATCCGGGATCATGCAGGTGCGCGAGGGTAACCAATGGGTTGACAAACAGGATGCCTCCTATTTTGCGCAGATGACCCGGAAAGCCGAAAAGGATGAGGAGGAGCATTACTTCAAGGAATTGTTCCGGGAGAACGGCCGCTGGAAATACCTGGATGACGGCGACTCGTTCGTCGACTTTGATCCGAACGCAGAAGGGGCGAAGATGGCGGTCGGTACGAAAATTCTGACCCGGGCGCAGGATGGCTCGGTCAAGGCATCGAACTACCAGTGGACGAACGGGTTCCTCACAAAAACGAGTGAAGACGGCCGCTCGACGAACGTCGTCGCCGATTCCGACGGTCAGTTGATCCGGATGGACTCCGAACTCGGTAAAGCGATCTATACGAGTAGCGACGACGGTGTGTTGAATCAGGACCTGATCCGGGCAATCGAAAGCAACCGGTCCGATCTGGTAACCGTCCTGGACGCCAAGACCTTGAGCCAGGGCAAGGCGGCTCAGCGTCATGCCGCCGCGGCTGCCGACGAAAGCAAGGTCTCGATCCAAGAACAACGGATTCGTGATTTGGCCAACCAGTACGTCGACTCGACGGGCGCGATCGGCGAGATCGAGCCCGTCAAAGTCGAGATGGAAGGCGAGACCTTTTACATGCTCTCCGGTTACGGGAACAAGGATGCCCGCCGAATCGAACTGGAAAAGTATCGCGAGGAACAGGCCCGGCAGAAAGAGGAAATCACCGCCTATTTCGAGGCGAATGATTCCGATACGAAAAAGTACGTTCTGAATGAAAACGAGCCGTTGCGTGAGACGCGAAAAGCGTATCGGGCGAACAAGGCGATCCGGGAAAGGATTTTGGGCCGGACTGCGGCCAACAAGGCGAAACTTCTCACACCACTCGACGAGGGGGAAGCCAAGGCCGTTCAGGAGGAAATACACAAAGACGAATCGACTTTGACCTTGCTCGAACCGGTCGGCACGGGCACGATTGAGCAGGCGGCCAAGGAACAAGCCCGGCTCGAACGGATCGATATCCAATCGGAACAGGTACGTGACCTCAGCGAAGCCGCGATCACGGCAACAGTCACCGATCCGAAACTGCTGGAGGCCGTCGCCCAATACGGCGGGTCTGGAATGCCCGGCCGGCGAGCAGCGTCCGTTCTGGATGAGGCGGTTACCCCTGAAACGTCGCCGCCGCGTTTCACTGCCGTCGAACTGGCCGATGTAATCGGTGCCATGCGGGAGGCCGTCAAATCGCTCCCCGCCGCCGAGCAGGGCGTGATGGACGTGTATGTCCAGGAACTGACCCGCAAGAAAACGGAGGTTCAAAATCGGGCCGCGCAAACGCTCAGGGAGACTTTCAGCGAACAGGGCGGATCGGGCATCCAGATCATCGACATGAAAACGGCCGATCCGGTACAGAAAGACCGGTTCGGCGATCCGATCGTCGTCACACCAATTCCCCGGAAAGAACCTTTGGAAATGGCAACCGAGCCGACCGACATCCGGCAAGTCCGAATCGGTTCAGGGACTTACGATGCCGTAAGCGGATTGGAACTCAATACGCCCGTCCGGGCCGTCGCAAAGAGAGCCGTCGAGATACCGCAGGCGACCGCTCCCATGCAGGTGGCTACGGAGCCGATCCCACAACAACCACCCCGGACTGGGACGATTCCTCCGGTTGTCACCAAGAAAGAGGCAACACGGATCGAAGGCCGGTCGACACCGGCCACAAGCGACTCACCCAAAATCCTTTCTCCGGTAAAGACGGATTCCGCAACCCCGGCTCGTCTTCCACGCCCGTCACATTCTCCCCTATCGCCGGGTGTGGAACAAACGCCGGGGCC
This sequence comes from Planctomycetaceae bacterium, assembly GCA_003509805.1. Classification (GTDB taxonomy): domain Bacteria; phylum Planctomycetota; class Planctomycetia; order Pirellulales; family Thermoguttaceae; genus UBA8133. The sequence goes on along the minus strand of DOMV01000022.1, from coordinate 1,461 downwards.
AAGAGAAAAGACGCAGAAGCCCGCTCATCGAACCGCCCCGGAAACCGAGGCACGTCCACGCCAAGTCGGCCTACCTTTTTCGGAATCGTATCGGAGCGAACTCTCCTCGCTCAATACACCGCTCCGAAAAAAGCCGGGACGGATCGAGCCCCCGACACTCCAAATCGACGATCTTGCGACCGGAGCAACAAGCATTGATTCGGTCGGGGACGTCTCCGAGCATAACTTCAAGGTCGTCGGCCATCGACTGGAAGCCCCGGCGATTTCCCGGACGAGCGGAACGCCCCTGCCGACCGGCCCGGGCACTTCGGGTTTCGCCGGTCGGGAATGTACGCTCCATGCGAACACGGTAAATTTTCGGGTCGACAGTATGGACCTCAAGAACGGCAGTGTTGTCGTCGAATCGGTCGGACGCGGCCACAGGAACGGAACCTCGGAACAACGATAAAAACATGTCAGTTACGATTTTTCAAAACGGCAACGGAACGGCGCAAGGTTTCTTCAACGTCTCGCCGGGCGGTGTCCTGTCGGTCATCAGCATCGGCGATTTTTCGCAGAAGAACGCCGGGGCCTCCAGTTGCCGGGC
>DOMV01000022.1:232-815 GCA_003509805.1 Planctomycetaceae bacterium | reverse complement strand
GTCGGGGCCATGACCGTTTCCGGCCTGGCGTTTTCCGGGTTCTGCCAAGGCGAACCACAGGGCGAATCGAATGCGTACAATTTCAACGACCAAATGACGGGCTTCGAGCGGGTGTTGCGTTGGTATCGGGCCAATCGCGTTTCAAATCCGAAAAAGAATGATCCGGTTGAAATCACGCTCGGCGGCGGCTTGGTCTTGAAAGGCTATCTCGCTTCCTTTTCGGCCCAGGTCGCGGACGTGGCAAACCGGCTGTCCAGCTTCAAGCTGCCGATGTATCTCGCGCCGGAGGCCGTTCGGGAGAATAACGGCAATCCATAATCAAATGCAGAACGAACTTCCGTGATAACACGTTCATGCACCTTGACACACACAATTTTATTATTGCCACAAAAATAGCGATGTACCTTCGGCGCAGGATTCAAACAATAGGAAGATTGTCGGGATTGAATGGAATGATTTGCTTCATGTCATTCCGGCAAATTCCTTGTTCAGGGCCGGTTCGGTATCTCATTTCCCCTTCGAACGAAAAGCCCGTCAGATTATTTTTTTCCACGATTTGTCGAAAGGCTTCGGAAACATAGAT
>DOMV01000022.1:0-134 GCA_003509805.1 Planctomycetaceae bacterium | reverse complement strand
GCCAGATCAATATCATATATTTTCGTTACATTGATGCCGTAATAACGCCGGTCGGAATTTTCTATGTCCATAGGAAACGATTCGACATGAGGAGCGATCGAGTCATGGAGCAAAGTAAAGGCTCTTTCGCTCAT
>DOMV01000244.1 GCA_003509805.1 Planctomycetaceae bacterium | reverse complement strand
CAATGAGTATTATCTACTTCTTTCAGAACAAGAGGGCCTTCAAAAACAAGTATCTGACTTGACGAAAGAGGTTGAATCCATAAAAGCCATAGCGGGAAAAATCCAAAAAAACATTCTTCCTTACATTAACGAAGCAAAAGAGTTGGGGCTTATTGAGAAGCATTTTTCGAGCAACGACAATCTTTCCAAAGCAATAGACCGCTTGAGAAAAGTTGTTGAGACAAGTAAAGACATTCATATCGCCGATTTTTTGGAAAGNNTGCTGTTGAAGAACTTGTTCGCATCATTGGAGAAGAAGATAAGATTGCCAAGGAAATAGAAAAATCAAGGCGGCAATTGACTCGGTATCGGCAACTGACTGGATACATGGCATCGTATTCCAACGAACTGGATAACCAAAAGGCAAGAGTTGGCATATTGGGGTGGTTTCGAGATAATATTTCCGAAGGTTCATCTTGCATCTTGTGCGGAAAACCATCGGACTTTTCTTTGCATGAATCAGAATGGTTGAAAAAGATGGCTGATTCCATAGAAAATGAATCGAAACGAATCAGTCAGGAACCGATAAGGCTTGAAAAAGACGTCGAAAATATTCGACGTCATATAGAGATTCTTGATGGGCAACTGACGGAGTTGAAAAAAGAACGAGTTTTACTTGAAAGCCAGTCAGAAGACGCAGAAAAGGCACGGCTTTCGTTCCAACAACTCAATCAGTTTATCGGACGAATGCAGCAAGCTATTGCCAGCATTGAATATTCTGACGCCTCGTCAGAAATTAGTTTGTCGCTTGAAGAATATAAAACTCAATTGTCTGCGGTACGTGCCAAAATTGCGAAATATCAAATCAAAAAGAATCAGGACGAGTCTCTCTTACTTATAAGTCATCACACAAAAGGATACGCAAATCATCTTAAACTTGAAAGATCGAACTCCAAAATGGAATTCGATTTAAAAGAATTGATGCTTGGGTTTTATAGCACTGATTCTCCCGGAGAAAAGGAGAAACCAGATTATCTATATGAAATTGGGAGCGGCGAAAATTGGATGGGATATCATATCGCTTTTTTTCTTTCATTGCATGAGAAATTCATTGATGTCCAAAAATCACCCGTTTTTTCATTTCTAATCATCGATCAGCCGACCCAGGTCTATTTTCCTTCTGCCGACACGACAAGTACTTACGACATTAAAAAAAATGTTGCTGGTAGCGGCAAAGGACATGACATTGATGCTGGTACGCCCACTTTGTCTTCGGGCAAGGCAGATACTCCGGAAGACGAGAATGTCGATAATGCCAAAGATGACAATCGTGTTTCTGACATGGTAACTAGCTTTGATGTCGACGTAACCAAGGCAAGAAGAATATTCGAGGTGCTGTCACAATCTCTCAAAAGTACTAAAGAACAATACCAGATTATTGTGACGGAACATGCCGACGAGGACGTATGGGGTGGGATCGACTTAATCCATAAGGTCGCTGATTGGCGAGGTGATGGAAGTGATTCTTACCTCATACCTCCAGAATGGATGAATATAGCTGGCGAATCAACATCTCCTCAACAGCCAACAGAAGACAATGAAGATCATCCCCCAGGCCTAGAAAAGGAAACCGGCATGGGTATGGAATCATCGCCTCAAGTATCGTCAGCCGACACTCTCAACCAAGATGATTCATCGCCTGATCTTTCATGATGCGAGATTGTCTATATGCGATCAAAATTCCAGTATTTACATAACAAATCAATCGGCCCTTTAAGTTTATAATTACAATGCCGCCACTAAAACCTTGGTACAAAGTCATTTCGCCCCGTGAGGATTTGCGGGAGAATCGTCCGTTGGACGCTTCGGAGTTCGCCGTCCACCTGGATCACGTTCGTGAAGGTACGGCTCCGCCCGATTATCAGGATGCGAAACGGTTCTTCGACCGAACATTTTTGACGAAAAACCTCAGCGATCTGGCTGTGGAAGTTTTGCGTCGTCTTTCCGGTGTCCAAACGGAGACCAACGCCGTTTTCAACATGTCCACGCAATTCGGCGGCGGCAAGACCCACGCGCTGACCTTGCTGTTTCATCTTGCCAAGGCGGGCAGTGCTGCAAGAAGCTACACCGGTCTTTCGGAGCTTCTCACTAAGGCGAATATTCGCAACATGCCCGAGTGTAAAACCGCCGTATTCGTCGGGACGGAATTCGACGCCTTGACCGGTCGTGGCGGCGACGACGGCACTCCGAAACGCTTGACGCCTTGGGGAGAAATCGCCTGGCAGATCGGCGGCCCGGAAACATTCGAACTTGTCGCCGGTCATGATGCGAAGATGATCGCTCCCGCCGGAGATGTTTTTAAGAAGATATTCCCGGAGAATCGACCGACCTTGATTCTCATGGATGAGATCATGAACTACATCAGCCGGTCGAACAACACGAAAGTTCGCGGGCAATTCGACAATTTTCTACACAATATCTCCGAGTTCGCCCGCAGCCGGAGCAATCTCGTTCTGGCTATTTCCGTTCCCGCCTCGCAACTTGAGATGAATTCGGAAGAGCAGATCGAATTCGAGCGAATCAAAAAAATTCTCGACCGCCTCGGCAAGCCGGTCGTAATGTCCGTCGAATCGGAAACGTCGGAAATCATCCGTCGTCGGCTTTTCGAATGGGGCCAGTGGGAAGATTTGAAAAAAGACGCGAAGAACACGGCCAAACAATACGCCGACTGGATCGTAAAGCACCGCGAGGAAATCCCGCAATGGTTCCCCATCGACGATGCCGTCAAAACCTTTGAAGCAACCTATCCGTTCCATCCCTCGGTTATTTCCGTTTTCGAGCGAAAATGGCAGTCGATTCCCAGGTTCCAACGTACTCGTGGAGTTTTGCGTCTTCTCGCTCTTTGGGTTGCAGATGCGTTCCAGCAGGGTTTCAAAGGCAATCAATCCGATCCCTTGATCGGACTTGGAACAGCTCCACTCGACAATTCCTTATTCCGCACGGCTTTGTTCGAACAACTCGGCGAGCCTCGTCTGGAGCCTGCGGTGACGACGGACATTTGCGGCAAACCGGATTCTCATGCCGAACGGCTGGATCATGACGCAAGTGAAATGATTAAGAAATCACGCATGCATCGCAAAGTCGCGACGAGTATTTTCTTCGAATCCAACGGCGGGCAAACACAGGATGATGCAACGCTGCCGGAAGTCCGCCTTGCGGTCGGCGACCCGACGTTTGAGATCGGCAACGTGGAAACGGTACTCGGCAATTTGACGTCTTCGAGTTATTACCTGACCGTCGAAGGAACGAAATATCATTTCAGCATCCGTCCCAACTTGAATAAATTACATGCCGACCGCAGCGCGTCGGTCAAACCGGAGAAGATCAAGGAAACCGTCCGCGACGAAATCAAGTCCGTTTTCGGCAACCGCAATGGCGTGAAAACCGTGTTCTTTCCGGGTAAGAGCATGGACGTTCCCGATCAAGCGATCATCACTTTCGTCGTTCTTTCTCCGGAACAAAACATGGATGATCCGGAAGCATTACAACGAAGCGTTCAGCGCTGGACGGACGAATACGGAAACGGGGTCCGACGCTTCAAAAACGCTCTCATCTGGATCGTCCCGGAAACGGCGGCAAGTCTGGAAAAAGAAGCCCGCGCCTACCTCGCATGGAAAGCGATACAGAATGAAACATCCGGACAACAGCTTGACGCTTCGCAACTGCGTCAATTGGAAGAAAGTCTGAAAAAATCGAAGCGAGACTTGAGAGAAGCGGTTTGGCGCTGTTACAAATACCTCATGTTTCTCGGCAAAGATCGCACCGCCAAAACGGAAAACCTCGGTCTGGTGCATTCCAGCGCGGCGGATTCGCTTTTGGCCCTTTACATCGACACGCTCCGGCGAACGGAAGACATCGTCGATACCGTCGGAACCGCATTTTTAATCAAAAACTGGCCACCCGCCTTAACGGAATGGCCGACGAAGAAGATCAAGGAGGATTTCTTCGCAACCCCGGAATTTCCTCGCCTGCTCAAACCGGACGAGCTTTTGCAATCGCTGGTTCAGGGGGTTCATGCCAAACGTTTCGCTTATGTGGGCAAGGGCTCCGGCGGTCGATATGAACCGTTTTATTTTGGAGAGTCCGCTCCGTCCGGAGACATCGAAATCTCCGACGACATGTACATCATTCAAAAAGAAACGGCGGAAAAGTATCTTGAATCGTTGAAATCGCCGAAAGAACCCGAGCCGAACGCGGATACGGAGCAGCCGAAAGATGAGATGCCGGATGGCAAACCCGAAGGGGTTAGTGTCAAACCGGCCAAAAAGTCGACCGCAAAAACCGTGGTCCACCGTGTCGCTTGGTCGGGCGAAGTTAATGACGTCAATTCGAATTGGATGAAATTTTACCGAATGGTCTTGGCCAAATTCATTTCCCCCGAAAGCAATATTCGTTTGGAAATAAACTTTGATGCCGAATCCGAAAATGGTTATTCACAGCAGACCGTGGACGAAGCAATCATCGCTCTGCGCGACTTGGGATTAGATGATTCTCTGAGATTGGGAGACAAATAGGTTTTCTCAAACACATTGCTCAAGTGAAAGGGAACGCACATGAATTGCTCAAGTATTTCCTGCCGGATTCACTTATCGCTACGCATGAAAAAAATCACATGATGGATGTTCCGAATTTTCCCACACAACTTCGTTTTTCCACTGTTTCTCCGAAAGCCTTCGAAGATGCCCAAGGAGCGATTCAGCAGGAATACAATGACGCGAATTCCTGGAAACGCTTGCACTGCTGTTCCGTCGAACGAGTTGAGGAAAACGAGAACGAGCGGCGGGAAATTTATGTTCTCAATATCGACCACTCGATTGAATTCGCGTGGACATGGGAAGGAGCGAGGGCGTTTCGGCCGCTACGTCTCGATAAAATAGGCCGCGATGAAACGCATATTTTCGACTCGGCGTTATGGTCCGGTAAAATTTTGAATGTCGACGAAAGAAACAATCAAATTTTCGTCGAAATCTACAAGGGAACGCCCCGACCTCGCAAAGGGACGTTTCTCGTTTCTCCGTTCGATTTTCTCGAAGCGATCAAAAACGCTTACACCGAATCACGTTATGCTCCGCTTCAAAACCTGCTGAAAGAAAGGCTTACGGCGACATTGACCGGCTCGCCGGATATGCTCGTCGACTCCAATCGGCTCTCCATGCCTAGAGCACCACTCTACCCGGATGATTCGGCACCGACCGTCGACTGGTGGAACCACGCTTGGGGAATTATTTGGGGGCCGCCGGGGACGGGAAAAACATACACGACCGGTCAGCTGGTCGCTGAAATTCTCAAAACATCGCCTGAGGAACGTATTCTCGTTGTTTCAACGACGAATCTTGCGACCGACGCCGTCGCCCTGAAAATCGGTGAAGCCGTTCAAGAGCGGAACCTGCCGCATTTGAGCGAGGGACGGCTCTACCGCCTCGGCAAAGGAGCACAACTATCCTCGTTCAAACGTGCCGGTCTCGTTTCCATGCTGTACGACGATACGGAAATTCTTGATGAACAGGAGCGACTCAAGGACGAACTGGCCAAATGCGAAGACGAAACGCAAAAAGCGCAATTGGCGTTGGAGATCGGCGACCTGAAGCGACTTATGGATGACCCCGTCAAGCACCATTTTCTGAATTCAAAAACATCGACCGTCGTTTGCACGGCGTTCAAGGCGACCCGCATGGTGACCGACGACGACATCAGCGAAATGATCCGCAACGGTTTCGCTCCGTTTACGACCGTGATTATCGACGAAGCGGGCATGCTTTCCCGGATGAACGCGGCAATGCTCTCACTCCTCGCTTCCAAACGAATCATCCTGGTGGGCGACTCGAAACAACTTTCGCCGATCAGCCGAATCAGTCGTGTTATCGAGACGGAATTGTCGATGTGGATCGCGAGCAGCGGGCTCGTTCATCTCGATGAAATTCCGGTCGACAAACGCCCGAGCAACGTCCATTTCCTGAAAAAGCAATGGCGAATGCACCGCGATATCGCGAATGCCGTTTCATCGTTCATGTATGAAGATGCACTCATCCATGCGGAAAGCGTTTTCGAGCGGGAAATCACTTCTCCTTTCGCTCTCTATCACGGACAAAAAGACCTTCTTTCCGGAGAAAACGATGCCGAACCGCCTCGTGCCGTTTGGTATGTGCTGGATGAGGAAATCAAAGGAACGAATATTCGTCACGACCGTGGGCCGGGCAACAAGAGCTATGTTCGTGACGGTTCCTTCCGCATTCTGGACCGATTTTTCGAGAACGAAACGTTCTTCAAGGCCAATGGACTTTTCCTTTCACCGTTTGTTGCGCAGGCGAAAAAAGTCCGGGAGTATTTGGCAAAGAAAGGCTGTCGGTCATGGAAATCCTCGACGGTTCATTGCCAGCAGGGACAGGAAGCGGACATCGTGATCTTTGATACGGTCAATGCCGGAAGCACGGCCTGGACGCACCATGAATGGATGCGGATGGTCAACGTCGGAATCAGTCGGGCAAGGCGATTGCTCATTCTTCTCGCTTCCCGTGCGGAAATGTCCGAGCCGTATCTGAAGCCGCTTTGCCGTTCGCTTCAGCCTTCGATTCTTGCTCCGCCGAAGGAACGATGGGAATGGAAGATCGTGGAAACAATTCGATCCACCGTCCCCTATGACCCCTCGGCGGGCGTGCTTCCCGATTGGGTACAAAAAATACCGCCGAACTCGCTCGGCCGACAAATTGCCGAGCGTCAACTGCTTGATCCCGTTTTTTCTCAGCTTCAGCAGCAACTCTGTAACCGTGACATCGACGGTAAGCCGAGATTGATTCGTGGCGTTGCCGGGAGCGGCAAGACCGTGATTCTCGCGGAATGGCTGGTTCGTTCCTTACTCAAGAGTCCAGAGAAAAACGCCCCCGTGGATCGGCGTCCCTTTTGGATCGTTTTCGGCAACAACACGTTGGAAACATTGATCAAGCGGCATGTCGACACCGCCTGGGAAAAGTACACGGGAGAAACATCGCCGCCGGAAGGAACGGTCGTCTACCATCATATCCTGCGATTGCTTGACGCTCTTATCAAGGAGTACAATCTTGACGGTGTTGTTCGCGAAAAAATCAAGAAGAACGAAATTCATGGCAATTTCGACCTTGATGGCAAATCATCCGTTGTCTTGAACGCGCTCACGACCGTTAATGACCCGACTCGTTGCAAAGCTCTTTTCATTGACGAGGCCCAGGACATGGGACCGAATACGCTTCGGCTCCTGTTCAAATTGATTACTCCGCCGGCAGACCAAAAACAGGAATCATTCGCTCCGGCAGACGATTCGGCAAAGAAAACAACGGAAGAAAAACCCGTTTACATTTTTTACGACAATGCGCAGAACGTCTACGGTCGCGGTACTCCGACCTGGTCTCATCTCGGTATCGATTTGAAAGGCGGTCGGGCGACGGTCATGAAGGAAAGTTTTCGTTCGACAAAGGAAATCGCGGAACTCGCTTTCAACGTCTTATACCGTCTCCAGCCCGATGAAATGGGGGACGATCACAAAGAACTGATTCGAAACGGCCTGATCGAAAAAACCGAGCGCAACAACCGTCCTTGGTGGAATGTCAAGTTCAATCAAAATTCGGGGCCGAAACCAAGCGTCTGGGAATTCGACGACCGGACACATGAATTCTCCATCTTAACGGATGAGTTGATACGGCTTGTCACGAATGAACATGTTTCGCCCGAACATATCCGCATTCTTTGCAATAACCGGCAGTCCTTCATGAAGTTGATGGACCAGCATGTCCGTCACCGACTTCTCAAAGCGACAAACGGACGGGTCGATTACATTTACAAGGAGAGCGGTACGATCTGCGAGAACACGATTCTTGTTACGTCCGCTCATTCATTCAAGGGTTATGAGTCGGAAATCGTTTTTATTCCGGCAGCGGACATGTTCGAATCGAATGGCGATATCCTTGCCGCCCCGCTTTATGTCGCGATGACCAGAGCACGCAGTATTTTGAAAATGTCCTTTTCGACGCAAACAAATGAGCAGTTTGCTGCCGCTCGAAAGCGTTTTATGTCAAAGGACGTGATCGACCGTCGTTACGAGGCCGTAAGCCGTTTGTTCGTTTCGCTTCGGGAATGTTACGAGGATTTTCATACGCCGCCGACCGTGGACACACGAGAAACGATTTCGGCAAACGAAAATCTGGCCATGCTTCTCGACACTCTTACTTCCGATTCATTCAGCCGGACGGACTGCGAAAAATGGCTGACGGGGATTCAGGAGAAATACATCATCAACCGGGAGCCGCTCCTCGCCCCGGACGGATCAATTCTCGGCGAGCCACTCTTCTTCTTCAAAGCGAAAGGCGGATTCCGTGCTTGTTTCGGTTCAAGCGGCGCCTCGCCGGAAGAACGCGAACAGCTTCGCATGCATGGTATTGGCGTGATTGAAATCGGTGGAAGCTACGAATGAAACTCGTGGTTTTCTCAGCTCCATTAACCCCCCTTATTTGTCAATCCTCTGATGGTTCCGACGGCGTTGAAAAAAAATACGACTCACTGGAAAGAAGCGTT
>DOMV01000286.1 GCA_003509805.1 Planctomycetaceae bacterium | reverse complement strand
TTCCGGTCCTTGTTGGGAACACGGCTCAGCACGGACATGACTCGTTCACGTCGCGGAACCCTTTCGTTGTACGGCCAAGCGGTCTGGATGCATGCGTTGCTGAACCGGACCTACACGGACTTCACGGCCCAGTTCTCGAATCCGGGTATGGTCAACTTCAGTTCGAACTCGAAGTTCACGGTTCGCGGCAACGATCCCGGTCGCGACTGGATGGTGCTTGGAATCGGACTGAATTACGACCTCGCCCATTGGCGGTTGTTCGGCGGCTACAACGCCTTTACGAACGACCAACAGACGTTGCACACCGGTAACGCCGGTCTCGCCTACGGTTGGTAGACGATCTTGTTTCTCTGTTCCCCGCTGAGTCCCGTATCGATTTGGTTCGATACGGGATTTTTTCTTCGTGCCTCATGCCGAAACCGCCAAAGACCATTATGAAACGGTCATCCGGTTTTTAGGGGCATTGAAACATCCGCCATGCCGCCATCGGATTCCAAACCGATGAAATGGATCACCCGTTGCACGACCCAAGCCACCGGGATGATCGTCACGGTCAGCAACGCGATTTCGAGCCACTGCGTCACCGAGAGGGCCACGGTTCGGAATATCTCGCCGATTCCGAGGTACGCGCTGGCCTGCACCATCACGATCTGCACCACGGTAATCGTCCCGACAATCAGCAGGAACAATTTGTTTTTATGCAGCAATTCGAACGGCGACTCATCGTGCCGCAACGACCGGCAATTGAATTTGTGCCAGAATTGGAACATGACGAAAATCGTGAAAAACACGGTTAGGGCTTGCAGGTTTTCGCCGCGTCCCATCGGGTCCATCGTGAAGTCGAACCGCGTTTCCGGCGTCAGAAACCAGCCGAAATACAGCGCCGTGAACAAAATCGCGACCTGGTAAAAGCCGTTCAGCAGGATCGACAGCCCCATCGACGGCGTGATGATCGAAGCGTCGCGCGAAATCGGTTTGCGGTCCATCGATTTCCGTCTCGGCGGGTCGCAACTCAGGGCGATGGCCGCGAAGGTGTCCATGATGATGTTGATCCAAAGAAGCTGCGGAACCGTCAACGGGAGCGGGATGCCGACCAGCGGGCCGATCAGGGCGCAACTGAGCGCAACGACATTGACCGAAAGCTGGAATTGCAGGAACCGCTGGATGTTCTGGTACAGCGTGCGGCCCCACCAAATCCCGGTCACGATGCTCTTGAAATTGTCGTCGATGAGCACGATGTCGCTTGCCTCCTTGGCCACTTCGGTACCGGTGATGCCCATCGAAACGCCGACATCCGCGAATTTCAAGGCCGGGGCGTCGTTCGTGCCGTCGCCGGTCATCGCGACCACTTCGCCCTCGCGGTGCATCGCTTTGACAAGGCGGAGTTTGTCCATCGGCGTCGACCGGGCCAGAACTTTCAGGCTTGGGATCGCTTCGAGCAGTTTTTGATCGTCCATCGCGGCCAGTTCGGCGGAGGTCAGCACCAGTTCGCCTTTCCGGATTTCCGTATCGGTATCGGCCTCGGCATCGAACTTATCGGACAGTATCCCCGCTTGCCGGGCAATGGCGATGGCCGTCGGTTCGGCGTCACCGGTAATCATCTTGACCTCCACCCCGGCTCGGCGGCAGGTTTCCACGGCGGCGGCGACTTCGGGACGAATCGGGTCGGCGATTCCTACGAGGGCCAAAAGCGCGTGGCCGGGACAGTCGAGGCATTTTTCGCCTTCCGCCTCGTTGAGGCAATGGTCATCGCCCTCCTTGACAGTGAAGGCGATGACGCGCAAGGCTTTTCCGGTTGCCGCATCCAAGGCGGCCTGAATTTCCGTGCGATATGTTTCGATCGGCCGGCGTTCTCCGTCGACGAAGACGTGCGAGCATCGATCGAGCAGTTTGTCCGGCGCGCCTTTAACGTAACAGATTTTGTCGCCGGCCCGTTCGACGACGACAAGCGAGAGTTTACGCTGCGAATTGTGACTCACTTCCCGGAGTCGAGGATACCTGTCGCGATAATCCCGATAGTCGGCGCCGGCGTCGCGCAGGAGGCGTAATAAAGCGCACTCGGTCGGGTTGCCGACGCCCTCGACGGTTTCCTTCGCGCCGTCGCCCTCGACATGCAGCGCCGCTTCGCTGTTGACGGAAACCGAGTCGACGAAAAGAGCCCAAGCCGGGTCGCGGTGCATCCGCTCGAAACCGTCGCCCTGATACTCGTTCATGCCGAGAAAGGTCCAGGTCGCGGTCATCTGGTTTTGCGTGAGCGTGCCGGTCTTGTCCGTACAGACGACCGTGGCCGAGCCGATCGTTTCCGAAGCGACGAGTTTACGGACCAACACGTTTTCCCGGGCCATTTTCATCATGTTCATGGCCAGCGAAACGGTGACCATCATCGGAAGCCCCTCGGGCACGGCCACGACGATGATCGTCACGGCGACGACGAAGCAGGTCAACAGACTCCGGAACATTTCCATCGCTTTCGAGACATTTCCTTGGTCGTCGAATACGCCCCAAACACCAAGGCAAATTCCGAAGACGGCAACGATCATCGGAACCGACGTGAGCAGTTGCAACCGAATGTCGTTGAGTTCCATATCCATGCTCGCGAAAAAAGGCCGGAGTACGAAACGCATGACAAAAAAGCCGACGATGATTGAGAAAATGGAAAGGCCGATCAGCGGATTCGTGTCCTTGAGCAGGCCGGTAAAGATCGGCGAATGCCAGATGCTTCCAAGAGCCATGACCATGAAGATCATCATTGCGCCGCAGATGCCGACGACGCTGATCTGTTTGGCCAGCACGGAAAGTTTCTGCGTCAG
>DOMV01000129.1 GCA_003509805.1 Planctomycetaceae bacterium | reverse complement strand
CAGGTTGTCAAGATACTGCTTAATGAAACGGAAAATGAGATAGGACGATTTTTCGGCGACGGAGCTTACGATCCGTGGGAAGTGCGAGATGAACTGGACGTATTTATTGAAACAGGGCGCAACATCGAACAGGTGATTCCGCCTCGCGAGGACGCGGTGTTGCAAAATCGGAAGGACGGCACGCGCAAGGAGCGTGACAAGGCGATTCGCGAGATCGCCGAGCGTGGCCGGAAGGAGTGGAAAAAACGGACGGGTTATCATCGTCGTTCGTTGTCGGAGACGGCCATGTTTCGAATGAAGTCGCTCTTCGGCGGCAACTTGAAAAACCGGAACATGGAAAATCAAAAAACGGAAGTCAGGTTGAGATGTAAATTACTGAACAAATTGACTACGCTCGGGATGCCAAAAAGCGTGCCGAGGGAATAATTCGTGCAAAATCTTTGTGCGACAACGCCACAAGGAGTTGTACGAGGGTCGGGATGCAACTGAACGCAACTTCCGTAATGTCAAGTAGTTCCGTAGCGCATCCACTCGCTATGACAAGTTGGATGAAACGTATAATGCCTTTGTCTCGTTCGCGTCCATTAACAGATTGTTACGAAAGTTAGTCTAAACACGACCTAAGAGGGTCAGTTGACCGCCTTGACGCCCCGCATTCTACAGAACATAATCGGAGCAACACAAGCCCGGCGGGTAAACGGGCGGACCAAACGGGCAGTGTTTACCAACGACTCGACTGGCTTTCGGTATAAAATCCCGGCACCGTCACCATTTTCAATAAGGAGTTTTCGCCTTGGACATCCCGGACATCCCTCGCATCTTCACCGTTATGGAAAGTGCGCACCGGATCCACAACCCGTTCACGCCGGAAAAGTATGCCACCCTCGGCAGGGTGCTGCGAATGGAACCGGGAACCCGCATCCTCGACCTCGGCAGCGGCTCCGGCGAGATGCTCTGCACCTGGGCACGCGACCACGGGATCACCGGCCTCGGCATCGACATGAGTCCGTTGTTCAGCGGTCAGGCGAACGCTCGCGCGGAAGAACTCGGCGTCGCCGATCGGGTCGAATTCATTCACGGGGATGCGACCGGTTACGTCGCCGACGAAAAAGTCGACGTTGCGGCCTGCGTCGGCGCGACATGGATCGGCGGAGGCGTCGCCGGTAGCATTGAGCTTCTGGCCAAGAGTCTCCGGCCCGGTGGAATCGTATTGATCGGCGAACCGTATTGGTTGCGCTTACCGGAGACGGAAGAAGTCGCCAAAGGATGCGAAGCCAATGCGATTGCCGACTTCCTCCCGCTTCCGGAACTGATGGCATCTTTCGACGACCTCGGCTACGACGTCGTGGAGATGGTGCTGGCCGACCGGGAAGGTTGGGACCGGTACGAGGCGGCCAAGTGGTTGACGATGCGTCGCTGGCTCGAAGCGTATCCGGAAGACGATTTTGTAGCGGAAGTGCGAGCCCGACTGACTTCGGAGCCTGGACGCTACGTCGCCTATACCCGCGAATACCTCGGCTGGGGCGCGTTCGTACTGATGAAACGGTGAGGATCGTTGCAACCCGGGCCGGGTCCGTGTTTACAGGTACTCTGACATTTTTTGAGGTCCGCCATGCGAATCGACACACTACGGCTCCAAAATTTCCGTAAATTCGAGGATGCGAGCATCGAGTTTCACCCGGAATTTAATGTCCTCCTCGGGGAAAACGCGAGTGGGAAATCGACGATTCTGGAAGCGATAAAGACAGGGTTTGTTCCCCATACAAGACTACTCGCCGGCAGTGAGTTGTATCTCCATCAGCCATCGAGTCGCGTAAGGTATGCTTTCCCCAACGGCCAGTCGCGAGAGTTGTTTTTCCCATCCGGCGTATCACTCAAGGCTAGCATATTGCACTTCAAACTGCAGAGTTGGTCCCAGATCTTACAATCCGCCGAAACACCTGCCGCAACACACTACGATTTACAAACGTGGGAAGGGAAAAAAATTCCCGAGGAATCGGAAAGGGATGCGATTGAAAACTTGCGAAAGAAGGTTTCGGCAGGCGAACCCGTCATTCTTCCTCTGATTGCCAGCTACGGAATCCCTCGAACGGCAAAAACAGAAAAGCACATATTTGAGAACATCGTCGAATCGCGTTTTGATCCTTACAAAGACGCGCTGAATGCGACTTGTAACGCCCAGCCGTTTTTCAACTGGCTCTACCGAAATTTTTTGATCGAGATCGAAGAAAAGCAAGCGAACCCGTTGCTCCATGCCGTTCGTGATGCCGTCAAAAAGGCCATTCCGGGATGTCACGACATTCGTTACAGCATACGATACAACGATGTTTGTATCGATACGGAGCGGAACGGCCGGCGGCAAACCGTTTCTTTCAGCGATCTTTCCGACGGTTATCGCGGCATGGTCGGCATGATCTCGGACATTGCCCATCGCGCTGCGCGGTTGAATCCCCACCTAGGCGAAAACGCGGTTTCCGAAACGCCGGGCCTCGTCTTGATCGACGAAATCGATTTGCATTTGCACCCGAAATGGCAGCGCGGCATTGTCGGCAACCTGCGAAAAATTTTCTCCAAGATGCAGTTTATCGTGACCACGCACTCGCCGCAAATTCTCGGCGAATTGCGGAGCGAGAATGTTTTCATCCTGTCAGACGGAGAAAACGGCATTGAAGTCCGAAAACCCGCTTATGAGATTTATGGCCAAACGTCCGGCATGTTGCTTGAAGACATGATGCAAACATCTGAACGCGACGCATCCGTTCAAGAAAAGATCGACCGGATTTTCACGTCGATTGAGCGAGGTGAACACGAAGAAGCCCAAAAAGAATATAAAGAGTTGAAAAGCATCGCCGCCGACCTGCCGGAATTTGTCAAGATCGACATGCGACTGGGCCGAAAGGAGGCGGTCGGTCAATGAAATATATCGTTAAGAATTCAGAACCCTCGGAGTTCCGTGAATGGAAAGAGGAATGGCGTAACAACGGTGTTGAGCCCGGCTGGGGTGAGTTCGACGGCAAACCGATCAAGCAGACCGTCAAACGCTCCCTGCTCGCGGAGCAAGGTTACATTTGCTGCTTTTGCGAAATTGATGTCGATGAAAACAATGGTCATATCGCCCATCTTCTCGATCAAGTAGGTCATCCCGATTTGGTTTTGAAATACGATAACCTTCTCTATTCCTGTGCCGAGCAACCGAAGTCGGAACCGCAGACCTGCGGACACGCCCAAAAGAGAAGCCTCCTCAAGGTTTCGCCGCTCGACAGCGATTGCGAAGACCGTTTTCTTTACACGCTGAACGGCAAGATTCATCCGCGAAAAGCCGATGACGCAGACGCCGCCGAGACGATCCAAATTTTGCATCTGAACGCCAAACGCCTTGTCGAATCCCGCGAGCAGGCTTTTCAGGAAGTGTTCGAGAAACGATCCGAACGTCAACCTGATGATTTCCGCAATTGGATCGACACCGAATTGAAACAAATCGACGGTCGCTTTACTGGGTTTTGGACGGTAAAGAAATACGCTTCGACCATGCCACTTTATCAACAGACTCGATAACGCAAGGGACATTGACGGGTTTTCACAAATCGATACGAAATGAATCGATACGAAACAAATCGATACGAAATGAACACGATCATCAAACAGGTTCGCCGTTCCTTGAAGGAATCGGTTGATGAAAAAACGAAGGCCGGCGCGCAACGGTTTTTCAAAGAGAAAATCAACTTTTACGGCGTCAAGGTTCCCGTCGTCCAGAAAATCGGCAAGCGGGCGTTCTCGCAGATCAAGGACTTGTCCAAGCCGGAGATTTTCGCGTGCTGCGAGGAACTTTGGCAAAGCGGCTACATCGAGGAATCTTTCATCGCCTGCAATTGGTCGTATTCCATTCACGACCGATACGAGGCCAAAGATTTTTCCGTTTTCGAGCATTGGGTCGAAACCTATCTCGACAACTGGGCATCCTGCGATTCGCTCTGCAATCATTCGGTCGGAACGCTGCTGGAAATGTACCCGAAGCTCGTTTCGAAGCTGAAAACATGGACCCGGCCGGGCAATCGGGCCGACAACCGCTGGGTACGCCGCTCCGCCGCCGTGTCGCTGATCGTTCCCGCACGAAAAGGGTTGTTCCAGGCCGAAATTTTCGACATTGCCGGGCGTTTGCTGCATGACGAGGACGATCTCGTACAAAAAGGTTACGGCTGGATGCTCAAAGCCGCCGCCGACTTCGACCGTGACGCCGTGTTCGAGTTCGTGATGAAACACAAAACGACGATGCCCCGGACGGCCCTGCGTTACGCCATCGAAAAAATGCCGCCGGAAATGCGGAAGAAAGCGATGGAGAAATAAGAGACGCCATGCCGGATTCGCCGCTGCAAGAATTGATCGACGAACAAATCGGGACGAGTCGGGGGATGAATCTGTTTTCCGAAGATGCTCTCGAATCGTTCCGGTTTACCGACGCGATCCTTGAATCGATGGACGAATTCACGGAAGCGAACGACGAGGAATGGGCTAACCTCGTTGCACATGCGAAGAACGCGACGATGGCCGAGTTCTGTCGCGTCAACCAGTATTATTCCGTTGATGCGACGCTTCAACGAAATCTCGAAACGATTTATCTTTTCCTGTTCGATGAAATCCGAACTCGCAAACGACATCCGACCGATGATGCGACGGGGGATATGGCCCAGCGTCATTTTTTACGGCTCCGACACGTTCTGAAACAAACGAATCCCTTTGCCGAGACGCTTTATTCCATCGATTCCCGATTCCTGGAACCGGTTCCCTGTTTCGAATATTCGCCGTCGTTGCAACGGGATGTTCTCGGAATCGACATAAACGATTTGACCGAACCCGTTCTGGATATCGGCTGCGGCAAAGAGGCCCGACTGGTCGAATTTTTGCGTTCGCGTGGAATCGAAACCTACGGCATGGATCGTTTCGTCGAGCCGTCACCTTACCTGATACGAACAAGTTGGTTGGAGTTCGATTTCCAGTCCGACCGATGGGGAACCGTTTTGAGTCATCTCGGATTTTCAAATCATTTTCGGCACCATCACCATCGCGGCGACGGCGATTATGTCCGGTATGCGCAAACCTACCTGAGCATTCTGTCATCGCTGAAAATCGGCGGTCGTTTCCACTACACGCCGGGCCTGGAATTCATCGAGCAACATTTGGATTACCGACACTATGTTATGAAACGCAAGAGTCTGGACAACGGTTTTGATTCCGTTATCATCGAAAGAATCGGATGTACCGAAACCGGATAGGGCAAGCCCGCCATTGATTTGGAAGCAATGACCATGAAAATCGAATCCGCGACTGAAGGGCACCTCGAAAAATCGT
>DOMV01000235.1 GCA_003509805.1 Planctomycetaceae bacterium | reverse complement strand
GGCGATCAGGTCGTCGTGCCGTTACCGATTGAATTGATGGAGGCACAGAATGCCTGATATTGATTTCGCCCTGCTACCCGAATCCTACGAAAAACTGTCCGTGGAAAACGTGCAGGCAAACAAGCAACTTCTGCGCGATCTCTGGAAATCGGCGGCATCGGACCTCGATCTCGATCACGGGGCTTTGGATACGCTCGTATTGAATCCGGCCGCGACCCTTTTGGAAACGGCCCGCGAAACCTTTCGGACGGCGCGAAAGAGCAGCAGTTTTGCGGCTCTTGCAGCGAATTCATCGGACGGCGTTTCGGAAAAAATGCTGGATGAACTGGCCGTGAGCTACCGGGTCCAGAGGCGGAAAGGCACCGCCGCATCGGGCCGGATACGGTTGTTCTTCCAGGAGGACGTTTACCGCGTGGTCGGTCTCTCGACGATTTTTGCGGCGAACGGCATTTTGTTCAACGTGCGGAATGTGGAAACGCTCCAGTTGTCCGGCGATCTTCCTTCGACCTTGCCGCACTACCAGAATCTCAAGGAAACGCAGGATGGGAGCGGGCTGTTTTACGCCGACCTCACGGTCTACGCCCGGACTGCGAGCGCGGCGGGCAATCTGGTGCAGGGCACGGAACTGACCTTGTATCAGAGCAGCCTGCCGTATTTCGTGCGGGCGGTCGCACTGGAAACATTTACCGGAGGCGACAACGACGAAGGGACGGACAGCCTGGTCCGGCGCATGATCCTCGGCGTGAGCGCGAAGGTTCTGTCCTCGCGTGTGAATATGAAAGCGGCACTTTTGGAACAATTCCCCGACATCCGGGACAGTGCCGTGATCGGGGCGGGCGACTTGGAAATGACGCGGGACAAGCATTCCGTATTTCCCGGTTCGACGGGCGGCTTTTGCGACTGGTACGTGGGTACGACCCGGCAGTTGGCGCGGACCTCGGTTGTGGTCGACGTTCTTAGCGAAAACGAGGCCGGTCCGGGCGGTTTATTTCGTTACACCGTCCATATCGACGACGCCTTGATCTCCTGCCTGTATCATGTCACCGCCGTTCAGGACGAAGAAAGCCTCGAATACGGCGCGATTCTTTCGCAATCGATTTTCACGAAGGAACAGGCGGAGACGGAGGATGCGCCGCAGATTCATGAGCATGTGGAGGGTGCGTTCAGCGCGTACCAGGTTACGGAAATCCGTTTCGCGGCGGCGAAGCCATGCAAAAAGGTCCGCGTCTACGGCATCCAGATGCCGCGGATCAGGGCGATTCAGGACTGGGTCTTGCAGGGTTCCCAGGCTCCGGTCGGACTGGACATCTTGGTCAAGGGCGCGATTCCCGCCGTGGTCCGATTCGGCGCGATCCTGCATACGCCCGAAACGGTCGAGCCGGTCGTTTTGCAGAGCGTGGTCGCCGATTTCGTCAACCATATCCCGCTCGGCGGTCTTTTGGCCGTTTCACAACTGACGACACTGCTGCACCAACACCTTCCATCCGGCAGCTATGTGACCAGGCCGGCACTCTTTGCCACGGCCTACCTGCCGGATGGCCGGGTCGTCATCTCGCAATCGGACGATCGACTCGAAATCGATCATCCGCCCTTCGCATCGAATCGAACCACGATGTTCTTTTGCGATCCGGCCGATGTGTCGTTTGAACTCCGGTACAGCGAAAGAGGGTGAGCACACATGAAAACCGTCAATCCACTTCACCGAAGCGATCAACTTCATCGGGATGCGGGCACGTTTTATCGTTCGACCTACGCCGACGCCGATCGCGTTTATTCCCTCTTCGATTCGTTCAGTTGGGCGAACCAGTTGGTGCTCGACGACGCCCTGGACGCCTCGAAACTGTTCGTGCGCACGCTGATCCCGCCCCTGCACCGGGAACGGTTCCTGCCCTTGCGCCTTTGGGAGAGCATGTACCGGGACGGCTCGAAGAAGATAAACTTTTACGGCGACGAAAATTTGCGTTACGGCGATGCCGTTTATTACGGGCATCCGTCCCGGTCGATGCCCGGCGCGGTCGAACTGCCGTCCGGCGTCGTTGACGTGGATTTATGTTGCGATTTGCCGGTCGATCCGAGTGTCGTCTTGATCAGGAACGAGCATTTCTTCATTCGCGGCGGCCATCTTTTTTTTACCGTCGACCCGTTCGATTGTTTACCGGTCTCCGAAGGGCCGAGCGGCGACCGGTTCGTAACGATTTATCTGCGCGGCGTGGCGGTCGACCGGCGTTACGTGCAGGACCGGCTCGGCGTGCTGCTTCAAACGCAGGGTCCGTCGACGGCGGCTTTTTGCGCCTTCAACAATCTCGCGCTGGACTGTGTCATGGACGGAACGAGCCGGCTCCCGCAACTGCTCGGCAAACTCTATGGCGTACCCTGCACAAGCGACACGGAAACGGTCGAACAAACGGGTTTCGATTTGCAGGGCCGCTGGCTGGCGACAGGCCGGACCGTCTATTTTGCGCCGCTGTCCGCTTCGTTTTCGTACAAGACGGGCGAGACCGTTCAGGCGGGAACGGTCCTGACCGACGCGATCCGGCCCGTACGCGGCACATCGCTCGCGGACGATATCCCGATCGTGTTCGAACGCCGTTTTCTCGGCAGCGACTATCGGGCCGGTCTGATCTTCCCGAACGAGGACGTACCGCTCACGCTGGAACACGGCGTTCCCACGTTCCGGATCGTCGGTCGCGAGGACGACGTGAAACGGTTCTGGAACTCGTTCTACGAGCGGACGGACGATCGCGGCATCCTGTCGGCGGCGGTACGGGGCGGTCGGATCAACCCGGCCCGATTCGTCTATGAAAACGTCCTCTACCCCCGATCGCAAATCTTCCTGGTTCGCCGCGACCGTTGCGGCCCGAACGCCTTACCCGTGATCAATACCCAAATTCTTCGCGGGCTCGTGCCTCCGGGCATCCTGTTCTCGATCCTGCTCGTCGCGCCGAACCGGACGCTTACGCTCGATCCGCCGAAACTTGAATCGGCCCGGGCGGCACAGTATCATGCCGCCCGAAACGTGACCTGTCCGATCCGACTCACCGCCGCACCCGTCGAAACGAGAACATGTTGATCCTGCCCACCGCCTCCTCGATCCTGCTCCGGGCCGTCGTTCCCGGCGAATCGGCGTCCGGCTGTAAACTGGACGTCGCCTACCTGGAATACGTGAACGGTCCCGCGGTCGAGCCGCCCGAAATCCCGGCGACCGATTCGCTCGACTATTACCGGCGACTCGAAACGACGCCGGATCGGGACTATCTGCGCTGTTTCATCCTGTCGCATACGATCAAGGAGAGCGGCGGCAAAACCGTTCTCGCGCTCGTAATCGCTTCCGACGGGGACGAAGGTGTCCACGGCAAACCGTTTTCCGCGACCGCCGGTTCCAAGGTCTACGGACTGGCCCTGTGCGCCTCGCAAACGAACCGGCGTGACGACATTCTGTTCGGCCGTCATTATTACGCGATCGACGAGCAACTGGACAAGCCGGAAAACGGCGGGATCATGCTCACCTTCGAACTCCTTATCTCCTGACCATGAACAACGACATTTTTCTGCCGACCGGTCCGGCGGGCCTCGCCTCGTCGCTGCTTTCCAGCCGTCCCGTTACGGACGGGGAACCGGTCAATGCGGCCGTCACGAACCGGCTGCCTCAGACGAACTCGGGCAATACGGCCTACCTGCACGAACTGGTCAAACGGATTCACACGACCTCGGGCGAATTTTTATACGGTGTCCCGGTCGCCGCCGACGTCGTGCCGGGCGATTTCGTTTATTACGACGGCCAAACCCGCCGCTTTTCCGTGGCCTCGCCAAGTGCCTTTGTGCTTGACCGGGCGGTAAAT
>DOMV01000453.1 GCA_003509805.1 Planctomycetaceae bacterium | reverse complement strand
TTTGGTCACTTACAGGCTCGTTTACCGCATTGTGGAACACTCGTTTCAGTTGATCGTGCGTGTTGCTTTGGTTGTCTTTTATTTGCACCAAATAATCCCGGCGATATTCCTGGATCGCTTCGAGAGAAGCAACGACTAGCGGAACGGGAGCGGGCGACTATCGAAAAGGCGATTCGTGAAGCGCTGGAAGCGGCTCACGGCGTCCATAATCAACTGGTCGCCGACTTGGAACGTCAGCTTAAGGAAAAACAAGCGGAAATCGACGCCGGGCAGCGAACGCTTTCAAATGCCGAACTTGGCATTAAAGCGGGACACGTCTACGTTGTTTCCAATATCGGCTCGTTTGGTGAAGGAGTTTTCAAAATCGGCATGACACGGCGATTCGAGCCGTTGGAACGCATCGATGAATTGGGCGGGGCTTCCGTACCGTTTCCGTTCGATGTTCACATGATGATCGGCTGTCAAAACGCACCGGCCCTGGAGAATGCTTTGCACAAAGCGTTGCATCATCATCGCGTCAACAAGGTCAATCTTCGGAAAGAATACTTCCGAACGGATCGGGTGACAATAGAGCGGCTTGTAGAGCGGAACCACGGCAGAATTGAATACCAAGTCAGCGATGATTACGCAGAACAATTTTTCAACTCGCAAAAAGTAACGCCTGAAATGGAAGCCGAAATCGAAAAGAGTTTTGAGGGAATTCCAGACTTGGAGGAATGACCACAAAACGCCCGGCGTGGTCGCTCCGACCGGGCGTTTTTCGTCAGGGACCGGGGCGTGCAAAAGCGAACGCATGATCTATGCTGCCACGTCTTTTTGCCTCGACGTGTTTTAAGGACTTGGAATTATCGTACAGCCGTATACGGTGTATACGATTGTGCTTCGCGATAGCTGTTTTCTAGGGTCTAAAGTGCTTATTTAAGTCTGTTTTGCACTTTACGGACGATAAGTGTCCATTTTTCTGTGTCGTTACAATCAAACAGCTTGCATTCGGTTTTCTGGCCAAGGAATTATCCTTTCGGGACGCAGAGGTCGCACGTTCAAATCGTGTCGCCCCGATTTTTGTAAGTTTTGTCAAATCAAAAACTTACGCCAAGTAAAACAGCCGCTGTCGGCGATGTTTTTGACAAAAGTTATAGACACGATGTCTATAACTTTAACCCCCCTGTCGGAAAGGTCGCCAATGTCTACGAAAAAGAAACTCGCTCCCCGGTCTCGTCCGGGTGAAATGCCCCAAATGCTCAAAACCGCAAAGGGGCGCCCCTATTTCTATATCAAGGGGCAAAAGTATTACCTCCAGGGCGCCTATGGTTCGGTCGAGGCCGAGCAGGATCGGCTAAGAAAATGGGCCGAATACGGAGCCGGACATCACGTCCAGCCCGGACGCCGAAAGCCGGTCACCGTCGCCATGCTGGTGCGGGCCTTCCTGCTCTGGGCGAAGAAAAAATACGTCAAGCACGGCCGCTCGACCCAGTCCTACGAACGCTACTGCTACACCGTCGAACCGTTGCTCGAACTCTACTCCGCAACCCCCGTCTCCGAGTTCGGATCGAAAGCTCTGAAGGCGGTGCGGCAAAAAATGCTCGAAACCGGCCGGCTTTGCCGAACGATCATCAACGAACGGATCGGGTACATCAAGTACATTTTCAAGTGGGGCGTCGGCGAGGAATTGGTCGAGCCGGAAACCAAAGCGAAATTGTACGACGTTGAGGGCTTGGAGGAAGGCAAAACGCTGGCGGTTGACTACGATCCGATCCCGCCGGTCGAGTTCGACATCGTCCAAAAGACGCTCCCGCACTGTGCGCACCCGATCACCGCCGATATGGTACAAGTCCAGATGTACGGCGGAATGCGGCCGCAAGACGTCTGCAACATGCGGCTCTGCGACATCGACCGCTCAAAAGACGTGTGGGAGTACGCTCCGTGAGAGCATAAAACACAGCACCTCGTCAAGAAAAAGAAGTGGCTCGGTCAAAAGGAGGAAAAACTCATCCGCTGGTTGGGCCCCAAAGCACAAGTAATTCTCGCTCCCTATATCACCGCGAAGGCTTCCACGCCCGAGGCGTTCCTTTTCTCGCCGGACGACGCGGTCAAGCTGCTCGCGCTGGAAAAGCGGATGAACCGGAAATCGAAAGTGCAGCCGTCGCAGCGGGATCGATCGAAACCGAACCCGATGATCCGGCCGGGCCAAAAGTACGAAACCGGCTCCTACCAGACGGCGATTCAGCGGGCAGCCGACCGGGCCAACCGTGCGGAAACGAAGCAGGCGAAAAAGGAAGGCCGCGAGCCGGTCCTCCTGCCCCGGTGGGCGCCGAACCAGTTGCGGCATACCTGGGCGACCTACGTCGAAAAGGAATACGACGCGGAAACGGCCCGGATTATTCTCGGCCATAAGCACGTCGACACGACTTTTATTTATATTGAACGGGACAACGAAAAGGCAAGGGAAGCTCAACGTAAAATCGGCTGAAATCGCCCAAAAACACGGTTGACGTTCACCGCTGGCCGGTTCGTGGGCGGTAAAAGGGATTGCTGCTCACGGATGAGCGTCACACCTTCCTCGGATAAACGACACCGCCGACGAAGCAGACGAAAAGAAGCTCGACGGTATCCTCCTCGTCGTTTTTCGGCAGGAACCGGAAATGCACCTCGAAAATGCCGGGATGCGGGAAAAACGGTCTCCGGTTCTTGTCCGGCTGGAAAAGAAATGTGTACGGCTTCGACGCAATGCCCGACCGGGCCGGTTGAACTTCGTCGTAAAACCAGTATTCGCCGGGGTCGAGTACCTGAAAATGCCCGCCGTCCTCCGGGAGCATGACGATATTCCCGCTCGCCGGCATGACCCGTTCGGCGAAACGCATCTCGACATGTTCGATGTTCGAGGGGGTCGCGAGTTGATTCCCCGCTGCATCGACGGTCGTCCCGCTTAACTTGAAAACGGCAGCCGGGGAATCGATCTTTTCAAACGGGACTTCAATTTTGATCGACATGGAATAAACTCCTATGTTTCAATGCTACCATGACCGGACGGAGCCGAAACGGCATAACTACCGCTCATGATCTGCCAGTACCGGCGTTTGACCGTTTGATAACCGTAATAAATAACCGTTTGAAGCGGCGCGACGATCCCGCCGATCACCTTCGATGAGATATGAGCCCACAGCGTTCCCTTCCCGATGAGCGATCCTTCGGACAACGTGGTGTAAGTATAAATTTCCGAATCGTTTTTCACGATCGCACCGGCTTCGATGCAAAGTTCCTCGACCGTCAACCGGCCTTCGCGGATCGTGAGCACCGCGTCGTCCTTGATTTCAAACATTACTCTCCCTCCCTTCAATCGCCGCCAATCGCCGGCATGTTGATTCCTGGAATCGCATCGAAATAGTTGGTGTATTCATTGCCCGTATTGCGACAAAGTTGGCCGTACCTGTTGTCTCCGCCCATCCACAACGTTCCGTCATGCATGATTACCATGACATTGATTCCCTGGACGCCGTTACTGCCCACGGCGGTCCTCGCTTGCGACACGGACATGATTTGAGCAAAGTTCGACGAAGACGCGTTTCCTTTTATCGGCAGTTCGCTTGTATAACTCGACCTCGTTCCGCCGCTCCACACGGAACCGTCGCCTCTTACCAACACGGTGCTTTGACGACAGCATGTAACGGAAACCGCGTCGGCAACGCCGCCCACTTTTGCCAGGTTATTGATTTCGTTACTATAATTCCCCGCCCGACATAATTCACCGGCTGCGTTTGCACCCGCGGTGTAAAACGTTCCGTCAGCCAACACGATGGCAATGTGACCCGTACCAGTCGATCCGCCCGATCCGGCGCCACATGCGACCGAGGATACCGGATTCGGTAGCTTCACGACGCCCAAATTCGTTGCGCCGCTTGTNNCCGCTTTGCACGGTTCTCGCCAATTGCCCCGACGCATTCGATCCCGCCGTCAATAAGGTGCCGTCTCCAAGCACGATGGCGGACCATCCATTATTGTTCTCACCGCCCGGTATCGAACCACATGCGGAATAGACCGCGCTTGTAATATCCGGCACTTGTCCCAAATTCGTTGCGCCGCTTGTNNCCGCTTTGCACGGTTCTCGCCAACTGCCCCGTGTTATTCGATCCCGCCGTCCAAACAGTCCCGTCTTCCATGACGATCATGGCAAATGCGTTCCCCAATGACACCTGCCGTGCATTTTCAACTCCGGGCACCTGACCGAAGTTGGTTGCCGCGGAAGTGCCGTCGGCGACGTTTCGGCAAAGCCCGCCAAATCGATTCATGCCTGCATTCCACAGGGTTCCGTCTCGCATGACGACGAACGTTATAGACTCCACACAGGCAACGGAAACGGCATCAAAGACGCCTTCGACTTGTTCAAAATTGGTAAGATTGTACTTGCCGTTCGCACCACCGCGACACAATTCACCATGATCGTTCTTTCCCGCCGTCCACAACGATATCGTGCGGACTGTTTCTTCGGCACGGGTCGATCATTTCTTTTGTAATTTCACCTTGACGGTATGAATCGGGGAAGGCTTTTGTGGCAACAATACTACCGGCTTGAAACGCATCCATCACTTTTTGCTGAAACGGGCCTGAAAACCCCTCCGGGCAGTGTCGTTTCCGTTGGGCGGGCTTCTCGAAAGTCGGCTTCGGGAAATTTCAATGGCCTTCAGTATCATAGGGAATTTTCCAGAAAAAAACGCGAAAATTTGCTCGCCGCTGTAACCGGTTGCCGAAAATCAGTCGTTTCTTGATAGATGGCAAAATCGGGCTCGCCCGGTCCGCGAACACGCTGTCACAAGACCACGCTGTCACAAAAGTCGTTATACTGACGGGAATCCCGGTCCACACGAAAAAGAATCATGAATACATCGCCGAACATGTCATCGAATACCTGCGCCCGGTGTGGAACGCCGCTCAATCCAGATCAGTCCTGTCCGGCCTGTTTATTGGAATTGGCGTTTCCCGTGGACGATCAATCCTCATCCCAAACCACCTCGTCCCTTTCGCCGGAACCGGAGATCGAATCGGTTCGAAAAGCGTTTCCGCAACTGGAGATCATCAAGCGAATCGGCCGGGGCGGCATGGGAACGGTTTTTAAGGCCCGGCAGCCGAAACTCGACCGGTTCGTCGCCCTGAAGATACTCTCATCGGAACTCGCGACACGGAAACACATGGGGAGGGCGACCTTCGCGGACCGTTTCGCCCGGGAAGGCAAGTTGCTTGCCCGACTGTCCCATCCGAACATTGTCGCCGTCTACGATTTCGGCCGGGCGGAAACGACCGATTCCGAAAACGGTCCCGTCACGTTTTTCTACCTGATGCTCGAATACGTCGACGGCGTCAACCTGCGGCAGGCGATGCGCGAGGAACGGTTCACGCCGGAACAGGCGTTCGCGATCGTCCCGAAAATCTGCGACGCCCTTCAATACGCCCATGACGAAGGGGTCATGCACCGCGACATCAAGCCGGAAAACATCCTGCTCGACACCCGGGGCCGGGTCAAAATCGCGGACTTCGGCATCGCCAGCGTAGCACGCTGGACCGCAAAAGGTGCTACCGCACCGTTGCAAAAACCCGCTCCCGATGGTCGCTGGAGTCCGTCGGAAGAGAAACTCACGGGAGAGGGACAAATACTCGGTACGCCTTCGTACATGGCGCCGGAACAGCGGGACGATCCGAACCGGGTCGATCACCGGGCGGACATTTATTCGCTCGGCGTCGTGTTTTACGAACTGCTGACCGGCGAATTGCCCCGGGACCGGTTTCCACGGCCGAGCGAGAAAACGCCGGTCGGCGCCGAGATCGACCACATCGTCCTCAAAGCCCTGCACAAGGAACGCGACAAACGGCAGCAATCGGCGGAAGAGCTGAAAACGGAAATCGAAACGGCGACGGAAAAAAACGATTCGCACACCGTGTCTCCGCAACCGATATCCCCGCAACCCGCCGTCGTTCAAGCCGATCGGCAGGATTCGAGCCGCATCCGCGCGACGCCGGATTATCGTCGCCGGTCGCTCGCCTTGATTTTCGTGCAGTGTTGGGTGTTCGTTTTTTTCACGGCGTTTCTATATGACTTTTTCGTTGACATCGTACCGCGCAAGACGTTTTACGACCAGCCGGAATTACAGGCGATGACCCGGTTTTACGGTACGGTGATCGCCTCGGTCCTGACAACGGCGGCGCTCGTGCTGAACGTTCGATGGGCCTTGCGGCAGTTGCGGGCGAAACCGGTTTCCCCGGCCCGGCTCGCGTATCGCGGACTCGGGCTCGTGGTCGCCGGTCTCGTGATTTTCCTTTCGACGCTGTTCCTGCATTCGACGTTCGCCAACAAGATCGCCTACATCGCGTTTGACGCCGAATGGAAAAAACAGATGGCCGTGATGGACGAAAGGCAACGGATGTTTCACGAGAAGTTCCGGCAAAACGCCGCGTTGACCTTGCAGATCGACCAACGTGAAATCAGCGAAGAGGAGGGCCGAAAACTTCGCGCGGCGCTCGACGAGCAAATGGAACGATGTGAAAAAGCGCTCCAGGACGCGGAAAAATCATTTCAAAGCGAGACAAGACGGAAAAGTGAGTATTACAAACGGGTCGCCCTGAATGTCGCGCTCGTCGGTTATGCGTCCGCCGCGATTTTCGCGTTTGCCGGCGCCGTTTGCGGTTGGGTACACCTGGTCCGGATTCGACGGCTTCCGGAAAAGCCCGGCCTTGTCGAAGCCTCGATCGCCGCCTTGGGTGTCACCGCCCTCGTTCTCTTGGGAACGATCATCTTCCTCGTCGTTTTCCCGTTCATGTTCGGGCATTGGGGCACGCAACGGGAATTCGTACACATGCTCACCTTCATGATCGGCCTCCTGCTTGGAATCGCGGCGAACATTTATTTCCTGCGCCGAACCTACCGTTGGCTCAATGCCGTCTTCCATGCCGTGAACGACCCGCATGGAGATCGCGACAAACGGCGGCAGCCGCCAGAGCCGACAGAGCCGGCAGAGCAACCGACAGAGCCGACAGTGCATCCGACAGCGCAACCATCCATATCGGAAACTTCCGTGAAAACGCTCCCGATTCGCCGTTTTCAAGGCTCGGAATTGATCCTCCTCCTTTTCATTTTCGGGCTTTTGGCCTGCGTTCAATCGGTCCTTCGCGCGATCGAAGCCCCGGTGCCGCCGGAATTTCAGACCACACTCCGGACCGTCGCCGAATTCGTCGATCCCGTTTCGTTCGTCCTGATTTTCGTCATGATCGCCGCCTTTATCACGTCGTGCGACGCGTGGCCCTTGGTACAGCAGGGTTTGTTTCCCGGGAAACGCGGCTGGGAGAGCGGTGAAGCGAAACGTATCGGCGTCTTTTTCTGGACGCTCGGCAAGGCGACCGGCCTGAGCGGCGTCGCGGCCAGCATTCTCGGATTCGTCCTCAT
Organism: Planctomycetaceae bacterium; assembly: GCA_003509805.1. Classification (GTDB taxonomy): domain Bacteria; phylum Planctomycetota; class Planctomycetia; order Pirellulales; family Thermoguttaceae; genus UBA8133. Next base: position 1,877 of record DOMV01000453.1, on the reverse strand, counting down.
GCTGAGCAATCTGGATCCGTCGCGGTTTCTTTCGGGCGTATGGATTTCGATGCTCACGACGATCTATGCCGTGCTCATCGCGGTCATCCTGTTCGTGCCGACCGCGGTCCGGGGACTGATGCAGGGTGGTTCCGACGGTAGTTCCGACGACGGTTCCGAAATCCGGCCCAACGTCCGGCCCCTCGCCCTGCGGACGCCCGGAAACCGGCGGATTCGGTTTTTGCTCGGGTTCGCATTGATGGTTCTCGCCATGATGGTCTCCTGCGTGTTGGCTGCCGGGGATATCAGACAATTGGTCGACACGCCGAGCATCGCCTTTCTCGGCGCGTTGTTCGCCGCTTACCTGTTGTGGACGAAACGTGGAAGGCTTTTCTTCAACGGCCTGGCTCTTCGCGGAGACGGTTCGGGCGCAACGGCGAATCTGTTCGAACGCCTTGCCCGGCTTTCGCTTTTCGGCGGCCTGCTTGCCATGATTCTCGGGCATGTCATGATCTTTCTGATCCATTTCGATCCGCATACGATCGGCTATTTTCTCGCGTTCGCCGTTCTCGGTTCGTTCTACGGGATTCTCCTTTCCGTGTTCGTGTTCACCCCGATCAGCGTACAGTTGCAGGACCAATGAGCGAATCCGCATTTCACACGACCCATTGGAGCGTCGTTCTCACGGCAAAAGGGGACGACGCGAAAGCGCAATCCGCGCTCGGCGAACTCTGCGAAACCTACCATGCACCGATTCTCCGGTACATCGGGCGCCGGCTCGCAAACGGTTCCCCGGCGTTTTACGGCGGCCGAGCCGCGGAAGACCTGACACAGGATTTCCTGGCCAAGGTGCTTGAGGGAAAAATGTTCGATCGCGTGCAACGGCAGGGCGGGACGTTTCGTTCGTATCTTTTGGGGGCTGTCCGGCATTTTCTCGCCCACACCCGGGAAAGGGAATCGGCGGCCAAACGGGGTGGCGGGGCAGTTCCATCATGTTTGCCGGACGATTTGTGCGGACCGGAAGAAGTCGATGACGCGGAATTCGACCGCGACTGGGCGCAAACGACGATCGATCGCGCCGTCGATGCCCTGGACAAGAAACATTTGGCACTGTCCGTCCGCATTCTTCTTCCCTGGTTGATCCGGGAAATGGACGGCGAAACCCGTTCACGGCTTGCCGCGGAGCTTGGAATATCGGATGTCGCCGTCAAGGTCGCCCTGCACCGGCTCCGAAAGAAGTTCGGCGAATCCGTCCGGAAACGAATTGCCGAAACCGTCGAACACCCCTCCGAAATCGACGGAGAACTCGCCTACCTGATCCGGGCGCTTCGCGGTTCCGGGGCGTGTTCCTCGGCCCGATAACTGGAACGGACGAACGGTCCGGCAAACACGTCTTCGAAACCGAGTTGCCCCGCCAAGACGGCAATCGCGTCGAATTCCTCCGGCGGAACGTACCGGGCGACCGGAAGATTTGCCGGGCCCGGTTGCAGGTATTGACCGATCGTGATTCGCCGGCAACCCGCTTCCCGGAGCATGACGAGCACCTCCAGCACTTCTTCGTTCGTTTCACCGAGGCCGAGCATCAATCCCGATTTCAAGGCGATCGACGGTTGATTTCGCGCGATCCGGCGAAAAATCTCCAGCGTGGTTTCGAGTTTCGGAATCGGCCCGCGAACGGACCGGAACAATCGGGGAACCGTTTCCGTATTGTAGTTGTAGACTTCCGGCAACGCGGCCGCGAGTCGATCGACCGCCTCCATGTTTCCGGCGAAATCACTCGGCAGGACTTCAATCTTCGGCGGACTCGGCAATTTCCGCAGCGCATCGATACAGTCGCAAAAATGACCGGCGCCGCCGTCCCCCAGATCATCCCGCGAAACACCGGTCAGCACGACGTA
>DOMV01000238.1:933-3617 GCA_003509805.1 Planctomycetaceae bacterium | reverse complement strand
CTGCGGCCTTCCGCCTCGAACCGCCGGGCATCGTCCTCGGATTCGGCCATCCAGCGCCGGCTGTACGTAAACGTGCCGCCGGAAGCGATGGCCGCATCCCGTTCCGCCTGGATTTCGTCCGGCATCGCGTAATCACGATAAGCGAAACCGTTTTCAAGCAGGCGTTCGACGGCGTCGCGGTACCGGTCATTGCGTTGCGACTGGTAGTAGGGAGCGTGCGGCCCGTCGACGATCGGTCCCTCGTCCCAGTCGATTCCGAGCCAGCGCAACCCGTCGAGAATCGGGGCGAGCGCCGCTTCCACGTTGCGTTGCCGGTCCGTATCGTCGATCCGCAGGATGAATTGCCCGCCGTGTTTACGGGCGAACAGCCAGCAAAACAAAGCGGTCCGAACACCGCCGATATGGAGGTAACCCGTCGGGCTGGGAGCGAAGCGAGTGCGTACGGTCATATTTCCTCAATGATCTTTTTTGGGGTGTATTGTTGGGGCACGGTGCATATCAAACACAAGTCAGACGCATGTCAAGGGGTTGTTTTTGCGAGATAACAGCACGGATCGTCGCGGCGACTTCTTCGATCGACCCGGTCGCATCGACGACGACGTAGCGCTGCGGCTCGGCGGCGGCATGGACGAGGAAGCCGTTGCGAACCCGCTCGTGATACGCCTCTCCCTTGCCTTCCATGCGGTCGGGAACTCCGCGATGTTCCATCCGTCGAACGGCGATTTCCCGGGGAATATCGAGTACGATTCCGACGTCCGGCAGGACGCCTTGAGTCGCGATTTTTCCGACATCGAGAATCGCGTCGAGCGGAACCCCGCCCGCGTATCCCTGGTAGACGATCGTCGCCAGCAGGAAACGATCGCACAACACGACGTTTCCCGCGTCGAGCGCGGGCCGGACGACTTCGGCGACCATCTGCGCCCGGGCGGCCATGAACAGGAGCATTTCAGCCGTCGGGACGATTTCCAACGTCGTTCCATGCAGCAGGATATCCCTGATATGTTCGGCAAGCGGCGTGCTTCCCGGGTCACGGCAGAGAACGACGTCGCAGCCGCGATCGCGCAACCAACGATGCAACAACTCCATTTGCGTGCTTTTTCCGCAACCGTCGCCGCCGTCGATACTGATAAACATACTCAACCTTCGAAAAAAGTCGCCTGTTTCGATTTCGAACGATCATTCCCGGGGCCGCCGATTTTCATTTGCGATTTGATCGTCGGCGTGAATGGTTTCAGTCGTCAACCAAGAGGTTTTCCAGAATGCGTTTCACAAAATCCGGCAACCGGGACCCGGTCTTTTCGGCCAAATGTTTCATCGCCTCGAACGAGTCCGTCTCTTCACCTTTCCAAGTCAAACGCAATTGCCGAAATGGTTGTGTTGCGACATGTGAGTAACCACCAGGGCTTGCCCAATAGCATTGTGTGCATGTCTCGACATTTTTCTCACTGTGCGTATTGGGACAGTGTTCGCAAGACCAGGACTTCGCGCGGTTACATGAACCGCAGAGCAACATGAAGGCGCCCGTTTCACCGCCGATTTCAAAAGGAACGCGATGATCCAGTTGCAGATAACGCGATTCATACTTCGTCGAGCATATCGCACACCGCGATTCCTGTAATTCGGTGAGGCTCTCTTTGAGTTTCTTGGAATGAACTTTTCGTCCTTCCGATTTTCCCGCTTCGACTGACGATGGGGCAACCGATACGCCGCGATCTTGCGACCGTTCTTTCCGATTACGCCGAATGTTCCAATGGGTATTCCCTGTTCGCGAACATCCCTGACGGCGCGCGGCGGGTGACCATAGCCATAAATGTCCTTCAATTCTTCGGTCGAAATAGAACCGTGTTCGAGAATGTGGTCGATAACCGTTTTTGCGCGTTTAGCCGTAACCCCTTTGAGTTTTTCAAGGAATTCCTCGGGATACCGACCTTTCCGTTTCTTTCTCATCGCTCTACGACCACAGCATTTTTTGGACTTGTTTACGTGAACGGGACGGCGACGACGCGGCGAGATTCGGCGAAAGGTAAAGCGATTCGACGGTTTCCTCCCGCCGTCCCAGCAGCGTCGCTTGCGAGGAACACCCGGCAAAAATCTCGAAACGTGTCAGGCGGCAATTCGAGGGGATCGGTTCGCCATAAATTTTTTCGCCAGTCCTGCCATCGTAGGAAATAATGAACCGGATATTTCGAGCGTTCAGTCTTTCAATCGCGCGACAAAACTCACCGTGATCGAAACGGGGGCAGTAGCGTTGATCCCGGTTGCGGCAGACCCCTTGGTACGGCGGGTCCATGTAAACCAGATCGTTCGGAGTACAGCCGTCAAGAACATCGAGGTAGTCTTTCGAGGTGAGCCGCACCCGCTTACCGAGCAGGCGCGATGCGCTAAGGAGGCGATTGCGCATTTCCTCCGGTCGGGCCCCTTTGCGTCGATTGTCCGGCGTATTGTTGAATTCCCCACGCGAATTGTAACGAATCGCCGCTTTAACGCACCTCGCCAGCAGGTAAAGAAAATCAACCGGTTCGTGGAGTCTGTTGAACCGCTCGCGGACCTGGTTGAAATACTCCTTCTTCCGTCCCAGTTGGTCGTTCCACAGGAAACGGTAGGATGCCGCGAGTTCTTCCGGGGTTTCGATAATCGCCGCCCATAAATCCATGAGCGGTCCGTGGGCGTCGTTCAACCAAAAC
>DOMV01000238.1:198-921 GCA_003509805.1 Planctomycetaceae bacterium | reverse complement strand
ACGAGCCGGTCGACTTTTTCCGGAAAAAACTCCAGTATCCTCGCGGCGATCCCTCTCTTGCTTCCCTGGTACGGGATCGGTTGCGGCGTCTTGGCCATGCCGGTCATAAAACGGTCCCCCTCCATTTCACAGAATGTTTTGTATCCATTCCCGTGCCGTCGCGAGCAGTCCTTCGGTTTTCGTGTGGTCTTTACCGCCGGCCTGGGCCATGTCGGGACGACCGCCCCCTTTGCCTCCGAGAACGGCGGCCACGTCGTTGACCCAATCGACGGCGCTGCGTTCATCGGCAACCAAATCGCGGCTCAAGGCGGCCAGGAGCATGATTTTATCTTCAGGCTGCATGACGATGAAAAAAACCGCGACGCTGTCCAGTTTTTGACGCAGGGTGTCGATCAATCCCCTGGCATCGTTTGCGTTGACCCCGTCGAGAACCTGGAAAATCACTTTCGTGTTGCCGAAGGTTTGGGCGTTCCCGATCATGGCTTCCACCGAGGCTTTATCCTGCTTCACGGTCGATTCGGCCGTGTTTTTCTTGAGCTTCTTGACCTCCGCGAGCAACGATTCGACCCGGACCGGAACGTCGTCCGGTGAAACCTTGAGCGCTTGGGCGACACATGCAAGCGCATTGTCGTTTTTAAGCATCCGCTCGACCGCCTTCATGCCCGTGATCGCTTCGATGCGCCGCGTGCCCGCCGAGACGCTTGATTCCGAAACGATTTTGAA
>DOMV01000238.1:0-156 GCA_003509805.1 Planctomycetaceae bacterium | reverse complement strand
TATTTTTCACCGAAAAGCATCATGGCCCCGGTTTCCCGGGCGGCTTCGATGCGCATCGCCGCCGATTGCACCGCGTCACCGCCGAGAATCGAACGATTGACGGCCCGCTCGATGCTCGACAACGTTTCCTTGTCGACCGCCTGCGGATGCGTAAAG
>DOMV01000276.1:7605-7794 GCA_003509805.1 Planctomycetaceae bacterium | reverse complement strand
ACTTCGGGATGCAGCCGGGCGTATCGGACGCCGAATCCCCGCATGACCGGGACGCCGCGCCGCTCGCCGTAAAACGCGACCGTCCGCGCGAAATGTTCGTCCATGACGGCACGTTGTTCCGCGAATGCCGGCGGTTCCGGGACGGGCTTGCCTGCGAGCACGGCGCGAACATCACGGAACAACCAGGGA